>WVXK01000008.1 GCA_011773515.1 Deltaproteobacteria bacterium | reverse complement strand
TTTTCCATTCCCGCAAGGGAATATCTCCCGTATTTTGAAGCGTTGGAGCTCTCTATGTGGTCCGGGTTCCCGGTGGGGACGATCCCGCCGGAGGTGATCATTGCAACCGTCAACCCTTTCAGGTCGGCTATTGCCGGCTGGGGCTCGACACGGTCGAAAAAGGGGATGGGATATTCCGTTTCGAAGGGCTCCCCCCGCATCTTCTGCAGGAGCATTTTAATGGCGCGCTGATAGGCAGGCTCCGCGTGGAAATAGTTTTTCCTCAGGTTCTGTTCGAAGCAGCCCTCCGCCGCGGGCAGTTCGATCTCCTCGCCGGCTAAAAGTTTCATGCCCAGGCGGACCATTTTCGCGGCGGCATCCTGCATGCCAGAAACATCGTCGGCGCACTCGAGGATGAAGACCGACTGCCGGTACTGGTCAACGCCCGGGTTTTCCCTGTACATGGCGGTGATGGCGGGAATGCCCCTCTGATTGAGGGCCGCGCAGATGGCACCGCAGGCCATGCCGTATCTTCCCGCGTTGAAGGCAGGTCCGGCAACGACCAGATCCGGGCTGTATCCCTCTATCTTCGGTATGATCTCCCCGAGGCATCTTTCCTCGTTTTCGGCAAAGTAGCCGTCTCCGCAGACGACGGTGGCGACGATTTCGACCGGGGCGTTCTGTTCATGGAATATTTTTTTCAGCAGCTGCCCGGGCCCCTGCGGGCCGTCTTTTATGAGCGGCTGGCAGTATGCCTGCTCTTCGCCGCCCACACCGCCGAAGAACTGGTTTACGTAGTGAACGATCCGGTATGTTTTGCCGTGCCGGGTTTCGGGCATTTATATGAACCTCGTGGTAGTTCTCTCGTATCCCAGCTGGTTGTTGGAGCCGATCAGCACCTGGAGTTCGACGGCAACGCTGCCGTCGGGGAGCCGGCATTTGCTGGATCCGCCCGCAAGCTCCGTGATGACGCTGTCATCGCCGATGATTTTTTCCCGGGGCGGCAGGACCACCACCTCGTTGGCATTCCCCGTGGAGATGATGGCGTCGGCGCTCGGGTGCGTGTCGACCAGGGACTGGGAGGCTCCCGCCTGTCCCGCAAACTCATCGGTCAAAAGGACCGTCTTGATGCCGTGGGCCTCGATCTTCGAGCAGTTCATCATGAGGTCCGCATCTGGATTGCCGAAGCCTTCCTTGGAAATGATGGCGCCGTCGGGCTTCAGGGCCGCGATGCCCTCGGCTGCCAGCGTGGAATAGCGCTGTTTGTCCTCCATGGTGACGTTCTCGTTGGTGATGACGCAGCCGACGAAGTTCCAGTCGATCCCGTGCCTTCGCATCAGCTCCAGGATGATGGGGTTGTTCTGGTGGTGATAGGTGGTGTTCTTGTCACAGGCCGAAACGCAGTTCCCCGAAACGATGGCCCCAAAGAAAACTTCCGACGGCACGATTCTACGGGGATGCATCGTCTTGGCGTCTATCCCGCAGTAGTAGGTGTCGTGCAGGAGCCCCTGTGACTGGAGCATGTACAGGTAGGCGATTCGGGGAAGGCCTTCCATTCCGGAGGATTCGGCCCCGCCTGGATTGGCGAGGGTTTCCTGGCTGTCCCAGGATCGGGCTTTTTTCAGGGCATGTTTGGCGATGTAATCGGATGCTTTGAAGCCGGCCAACCTCACGGTTTTTTCGTGGTCGTGGCGCTCTGTCCCCTTTCGCACGGTAATGTCAAGGACCAGGTGGTGCTTTCGGGAAAAGAGGGAGTAGTCTGCGCCCGGGCCAGACATGTCGATCAGGCCTTCCTGGTAGCCCACGATGGATCCCACGGTGGTAACGACCATTCCGCTTATAGACGCGATTTCCCCGGAAGGGGTGCCCTGCGCGTCGGGATCCCACGGGGAAAGCACTCCGGGGAAGCACGGGTAGCCCGGGATGAGGCTCAGCCGGGGCTCGATGACGTCTTTGACGGGAATGATCCGCACCGACTCCCCGGGGTGGGCGATATCAAGCTTTACATCCTCGATGTTGGGGTCCGATTTGAGCAGGCCGATCAACCCATCGCCGTCGATGAGCAGTTTGCCCTTTTCAACCTTCGTGGCGGAGAAGAAATCGAGATCGGAGACAGAGATTTTTTTCCAGTGATGGGTTACAGGTGGAGCAGAGGC
>WVXK01000007.1:101447-106992 GCA_011773515.1 Deltaproteobacteria bacterium | reverse complement strand
CGGCGCTCTTTTGATCCGCAGAGTCCGGGTACCGGGAACGGAAAATGTTCTTCTGCACGATCTGGGACACAACCTGGTTGTTCGGCTTGCTGAGAACACCCCGCTCGTAAGCCCAGAACAAAAAATCCGAAAGCACACCATCCCGGACAAACGTCAGGTGTTCGAAATCAGACTTCACGAGACCCTTGAACTCCAGGGCAGAGATGATCTCCTCAGCCTTGTCTGGATCGCCCCCCACGAGCCCGAAGGTTCCTTCATACGTGTGTATGGGAAAGTCGTCAACGAGAACTCTCTTCAGGAATTTTACTGCTTTGGCCAGCATCTTTCTGTCGGGAATGCACGATTCGAAAAATTCCCGCCAGTAACTGTTCAGCTTCCCCTCGACCACGCTCTTTGCGTAGAGATTCTCTACGTCAGATTCATCCTTTACCGGTTTGCCTTCGAATGTCAGCTCGTCCACAAAAAGCCTCTGGTATATCGGCACGCCACCCAGGCGCCGGGAAGTCCTCCCGATAACCCCTTCCTCGAGGGCGATCTTTCTCCTGTCGAGAAGATAGCGCAGGTGATCTTTTGCAACGTCGTTATCTAGGCTCCCTACCTCCATGAGCGTGAAGGAACCGAATAGCCCCTCTTTTTTGAGGTTTGCCATAACTACTCCCGGGCTGGAGCCGGAGATGATAAAGGGAAAATTACCGCTCTTGATGTAAGGCCTCAACACGGAAAGTACGGCCCACTCGGGTATTTCGCCTATTTTCATGGAATACTGGAAATCGTCGAAAAGAAAGATGTCCGATATGTCCCCTTTTTCTATCGCAAAGGGAAAGGCAAGTGCCGTCGCGACAGCAGAGACAGGGTCGTTTGCCTCGGATTGTTTTTCGATCCCCTTGATGTGCTCGAAAGGGACGTTGATGCCGAGAGAAAAGAGGCGCTCACCGAGCTCATCGCTATCGAAACCCCCCTCGATGGGGTCGCCGAGGAATGCGGCGAGCTGCCACATATATTCGAGGATGAAAAAGTGAGCAAGCCGGTAGGGATTTGCGAGGGCCTTGCTGAAGGAAAAATAGAAGGGAAAAAGCCGCCTTCCCGATGATACCTCCCTGTTCTGGTCGATGAGCGTTTCCTTGAATTTCAAAAGGAGGCTCGACTTGCCGATATTGGGTGGGCCGAACAGAAGAATGCACCCACCCTCTCCCAACCTCCCCACATCGGCAAGTCTCTTCAAAGCGGAGATTTCCTTCTCCCTTCCGAAAAACCCCTCGGTTCTGAAGGAATGCTCAACCCCCCGGTTCCAGACCAGCCTCATTCGGTATCACCGATATCGATTTTATTTTCGGTTTTACCATATAAGTCCCTTTTTTTCAAAAAAACGTTTAAGGGGTAAAAAGTTATGTTAAATTTAATAGTTAGAGGAAGGTCACATGTCGAGCATTTCCAAGCCCTCGCGATATTTCGGGGTCGAAATCAACCCTTTGAAGAAAAAACCGAAAAACCCTTCGCTGAAGATCTGCCTTGCCTTTCCGGAAACGTACGAACTGGGGATGTCACACTACGGGTTTCTGCTCCTTTACCAGCTGCTCAAAGAAGATAAATCCCTCCTCGTAGACAGAGTATTTTCTCCCTGGCCCGACAGGGAAAGTTCGCTCCGCGAAAGAAAAGAGGAGATCGCAAGCTACGAATTCGACATGCCTCTGTCCCGGTTCGACGTGATAGGCTTTTCCCTGGCCTACGAGCTCTCCCTCACCAATGTCCTGGCAATTCTCGACCTGGGAGGCATACCGCTTTCGAGCCGGGAGAGAAGGGGAAAAGCCCCCATCATAATCGGGGGCGGGGCTCTCGTGGCCAATCCCGAGCCCTTTGCTGCTTTTTTCGATGCGCTCTTTATCGGTGAAGGTGAGGAGGGGATAACCGAAATGCTGGAGACAGTCAAGGAGGGGAAAAGGAGCGGCAGCACCCGGAGCCAGATCCTCGGGTCCCTGGCACGTATTGAGGGAGTTTACGTCCCCGGCCTTTACCGGCCCGTTTTCCGGGGGAATAAGGATCTTAAGGGATACGTAAGAGAGAAGGGGGCTCCCGAAACCATAAAGCGCCGGATTGTGGCGGACATAGATAAGTTCTTACCGCCCTCAACGCCTATCTTCCCCTCCGCGAAGCCGGTCCACGACAGGATAGCCATCGAAATCTCCCGTGGGTGCACGCGGGGGTGCAGGTTCTGCCAGGCCGGCTACTACTACAGGCCCCGGAGGGAGCGAAAGGCCGATTCCGTCCTGGATTACATGCGAAAGGTGGTCCTTCAGTCGGGGTATGATGAGGTGGGACTGCTCTCCCTCTCCTCATCCGATTACTCATGCGTCAACGAGCTCCTGAAACAGTCCATGGACATTCTCGAGAGGGAAAAAATATCGATCTCGCTGCCGTCATTGAGGATAAACACGATAAGCGAAGATCTCGTCAGGGAGGTGAAAAGGGTAAGAAAAGGGGGGTTTACCATCGCACCCGAGGCAGGGAGGGAAAAGCTGAGAGGGGTGATCAACAAGGATATCACCGACGGGGAGGTACTGAGCACCGTAGAGTGGATCTTTGAAAATGGGTGGAGAACGGTGAAGATGTACTTCATGATCGGGCTTCCGGGCGAGGAGGAAGAGGACCTGTACGCCATCCGGGACCTTTCCGAGGAGGCGCTCAAAATAGCGCAAAGGAGGGGGAGGAGGAATACGGTAACCGTCTCCGTATCGACCTTCGTACCAAAACCCCACACGCCGTTTCAGTGGGCGGAACAGATTTCAAGAGTCGAAATGGAGAGAAAGATCGGCATTCTGAAAAGAGCATTTGGCAGGAGGAAAAACATCACCTTCAAATGGCACAGTCCCCACATGTCCTGGCTCGAAGGGATCATCTCGCGGGGGGACAGGAGGGTGGGAAAGATAATCGAGAAATCATTCAAGCTCGGTGCAAGGTTCGACGCATGGTCGGATCAGTTGAACGTGGGCCTGTGGGAGCGGGCTCTTTCTTCGCTCGGCATGACACCCGACACCTATACCGGGGAGCGGAGGACGGACGAGTTTCTCCCTTGGGATATCATCGACACGGGCGTTACGAAGGCATTTTTGCTGCGAGAGTGGGAAAAGGCACGTGCCGGCAAAGCGACGGAAGACTGCAGTACAAAGGGGTGCAAGGGCTGTGGCGTTTGCAGAGCCGGGGAAATCGAAACCCGCATTTCTTTGCCCCTTTCCCCCCCGGAGGAAAGCGCTGCTCCCGAGATGGGGGAACGGAGCCCGCTCACGAAGGCTTCCTACCTCGTCGTGCACAGAAAAGCGGGAGGGGCTGCGTCTCAGAGTGCGCTGGAATTGCAATCCCTCTTATCACGAACACTGAGGTCAAGCGGACTGCCCCTTGTGTTCTCGGAAGGATTCAATCCGAAACCGAAAATATCCTTTCCCCCGGCACTTCCTGTGGGGATCGAGTCCCGTGCCGAATTCTTCCTCGTCACCCTCGGCAGGGAAACCTCTCCGTCAGAGATTCTTTCGATTCTGAAACGCCTCCTTCCCCGCGAACTCAAGCCCACAGCGGTAATCGAGGTTAGCACCAGGATGTCGTCTCTTATCCTCGAAGAGAGGTTCAAAATCGAGCCGGACGGCGCCGGTTCACTACCGGCAATCCTGCCTGAAAAGGAGCGGAATAAAATCGCCGGGATCAAAAAGGTGGTCAAACGGCGCGGGAACGTTTACGTCTCAATCGAAAGGGCTCCCGGCAAATCTGCCGTAAAAAGCATCGTTGGCGGAATTTTCGGTTGCACTCTCTCCGACCTCCAGATAAAAATAACAAAAACGTCTGCCGATATATATATCGAGCAAAACCATGAGAAGAGACAAATATATCCTCATAAACAGCAGGGACTACGAAACGCGGGTGGCAGTGGTAGAGAGTGAAACCCTTACGGAATACTACGTTGAAAGAGCCGAGGAAAGAAACATCGCGGGCAACATATTCAAGGGGAGGGTTCTCCGGGTCCTTCCCGGAATGCAGGCAGCATTCGTCGATATTGGCCTTGACAAGGCGGCCTTCCTCTATTCCGGAGATTTCCAGGTAAATCCCACCGAGACAAACCTCTTCCCCCAGATGTTGTCCTTCGACCACCTCGAGGAAGAATTCGACGAGGATACGGACGGCTCCATTCCGCAAATTCTGCCGGCCCCCCCGATAGAGGGCCTCGTCCGGGAAAATCAGCAGATTATGGTACAGGTGGCCAAAGAGCCGCTGGGTACGAAAGGAGCCAGAATTACGGGAAATATCTCCCTTCCCGGAAGATACCTCGTTCTTCTGACTTTTACGAATCACATCGGCGTATCCAGGAAAATAGAAAACCCTGAGGAGAGGGAGCGGCTCATCAGGATCGTGCAAAAGATAAAGCCAAACGGCCTCGGCATGATCGTCAGGACAGCTTCGGAGCACAAGACGGAGAAGGAGTTGATGAACGACGCGGAATATCTGGTCAAACTCTGGGAGGACATCAAGTTGAGGAGTGAGCGGCAAAAGGCACCCAACCTGGTCCACCAGGAACTATCTCTCGAACACAGGGTTCTAAGGGACCTTGCGGTCCCGGACACGGACAGGATATTTATCGACTCGGAAGAGGAATATGAGAAGTTGGCCGATTTCTCGAGGCAGTATTTCCCGGCAATATCGGATCGGCTGGAACTCTACCGGAACCCCCAGCCGATATTTGAATTTTTCGGGGTCGAGCTGGAAATTTCCCGGGCCCTTGAGAAGAAGATCTGGCTGAAATCGGGGGGATATATCGTCATCGAACAGACGGAAGCCCTGACGACCATAGATGTGAACACGGGAAAATACGTGGGAAGGGAAAACCTCGAGGAGACGAGCCTCAAGATCAACCTCGAAGCGGTCAGGGAAATAGTTTACCAGCTGAGGCTGAGAAACATAGGGGGCATCATCATCGCCGACTTTATCGACATGAACGACTTGGATAACCGGGAGAAGGTCTACGAGGCGTTCCTGGAAGCCCTCAAAAACGACAAGGCAAAAACGATGATATGCAAGGTTTCCGAGCTCGGCCTCATCGAGATGACAAGAAAACGGATACGGGAAAGCCTCCAGAGAAGCATCTCCCACACATGCCCGTACTGTACCGGGGAGGGAATCGTCAAATCGACGAGGTCGGTGGTGTATGAAATATTCAGGAAGATCGAGAAAGAGGCCCGCCTGAGGAGACTGAACGAGATCCACCTTCTCGTTCATCCCGACATCGCCGAAGACCTCATGGGGGATGAAAGGAAGTACCTGGAAATGATCGAGAGAAAATTTAACATCTCGGTCAAGATAAACCCGTCAAAGGATTTTCACATAGAGCATTACATCATAGAGCCTTTCTGAGAGCAGCAGAACCTTTCACGAAAACTCCGGCGCCGGTATATGGCGGGATGGAAAAAGCTTGAATTGAAAAAGGCCGATATATTACCATAGACATCTCTGATCATTCGGTGCCGGCGTAGCTCAGCGGTAGAGCAGCTGATTCGTAATCAGCAGG
>WVXK01000007.1:101097-101323 GCA_011773515.1 Deltaproteobacteria bacterium | reverse complement strand
TTCTTTTCCCGGGATAGCGTGGCGCTCCCGCTCAAAGAAAACCCCTGTCACCACTCCAATATTATTTTTTCCCTCTTGGGCGAAGACGGTTTTTCCGGAGCCGCGTAGGTGTTCACCAGCATCCGGACAAACCCTGAAAGGCTCAGGCCCAGATCCCCGGCATACATCACGGCCCTCTCCTTCTCTTCCCGTGAAAGCCTTATCAAAACCTGTTGATCCTTCATCA
>WVXK01000007.1:66403-101057 GCA_011773515.1 Deltaproteobacteria bacterium | reverse complement strand
AAAAATATTTATTAACGATATCTTTTTGATATATATTTTGGAAAAGCTCACTTCTCGTCAACGAGCGCGTTCCATCTGCAAAGAAGCTGCGGCAACGGTTTGATTTTTCTTTTTGCCCGGGATGTCGGTCAAGGAAATATGGAGGAATTAGCCGAAAAACTCCTCGGATATTTTGAAAATTTCCATGTTCACCGTCTTGGTTTTCGCCACCGCCTCCTCGAGGGGTACCGCGACGATCCTGTCCCCTGCGAGAGCTGCCATCTTTCCGAATTCGCCCTTCTTCACCATTTCGGTGGCAAATATCCCGAAACGGGTGGCAAGCACCCTGTCATGGGGGGTTGGCGACCCGCCCCGCTGGATATGACCGAGCACAACGAAGCGTGTTTCGAACCCGGTTTTTTTCTCGATCTCCGTGGCAATCACCTGGGCAATCCCCCCGAGCCGGACATGGCCGAACTCATCCACCCGCGTCTCCTGGGTGATCAGTTTCTCCTCGGCTCCCCGGACCGCCAGTTTCGCCCCCTCTGCCACGACGACGATGGAGAACTGTTTGCCCCGCATGTGCCGCTTTACCAGGAGTTCGCACACCTCGTCAAGGTCGAATGGTTTCTCCGGTATCAGGATGGCATCGGCACCTCCGGCAAGGCCTGCGTAGGTGGCTATCCAGCCGGTGTTCCTTCCCATGACTTCGACCACCATTATCCTGTTGTGAGATTCAGCCGTTGAATGGAGGCGGTCGATCGCCTCGGTAGCTATCGTGACGGCAGTATCGAACCCGAATGTGTAGTCTGTTCCGGATAAGTCGTTGTCGATCGTCTTGGGGACTCCAACGATATTGACCCCCTCGTCGTAGAGCTTTTTGGCAACGCCCAGGGTATCTTCGCCCCCGATTGCGATTATGGCCCCCAGTTCCAGCCTCGATACATTTTTCAGCACGGTATCGAGACCGCCTTCCCGCTTGAGGGGATTTGTCCTCGACGTCCCGAGAATGGTACCTCCCACATGCAGGATCCCCGACGCCATGGAGGGCAGCAGGTCCCGGTAGGATAAATCGAGCAAGCCCTTCCACCCGTTATTTATCCCGAGGACACGGTAACCGAACCTGTCCGATTTCCTGATCACTGCCCTGATTACAGCGTTGAGACCCGGACAGTCCCCGCCTCCTGTCAAGACACCGATTTTCATCGTAACCCCCTGAATTCAACATCCTTCCGGTGGTTGGCCAGATACACTTGTGATACGTATGAAGCACCCTTAGATTCAGAATACGCCAGCTGGAGCAGAATGAAAACTCTTTTGCGCGAGGGTGACCCGCGGGAAAAGGGACTATTCCATGCTGGCGTAAGCTTCCGGGCTGCCCCCCTTCTCTTTTTTTCCCGCGGCCCGAAGCAAACGGGCACGGCCCGGATGGACGAAGATCACCCCGTGCCATTCAAACGCAGAAAGCACGCAACACAGATAAAGTCTGCCTTGAATACCCGATGGTAAGAAGCGATTTATGAGAAATTCCCGTTCCTCACTGCGGCGAGAACCGACGAACGGGTAAGACGCAATCTCTCAACACGCAAAAAGCTCAGCTTACCTTGACAACCTTTGTCGCCTGCGGTCCCTTCGGCCCTTCGGAAATCTCGAACTCTACCTGGTCACCCTCTTTCAGGGTCTTGAACCCCTCCATCTGAATTTCCGAGAAGTGTACGAACACATCTGGACCATCATCCTGCTCAATGAAACCGTAACCCTTGGATTCATTGAACCACTTAATACGACCTTCAGCCATCTTTAGCAACCTCCTTGAAAAAGCTCATCTCGCTTATGCGCATGGAACGCACGGTTTTATGGAAAATAACAACAACGCATACCGTTGTCAAGAGAAAAGGGCCGCTGATCCTCTCTCCTCTTCTGCTGCCCGTAGCGTATTTGGCGCATGGCAACCCGAGACGGGATCATGTAAGATCCAATTATCTCTGAACAGGCCGGTGCGTTCTACTAAAATAACGGGAAGGGACATGGTGAAAAAAAAGCACAGAGGGGGGAACTCCATGACGCACTCCGACTCAATTTCTCTGGACACGAAGGGCTTCAGCGACATAATCGATATCACCGATCAGGTGAGAACGATACTGAAGTCTTCGGGCCTCCAAAATGGCCTGGCCACCGTTTTCTGCCCCGGCTCCACCGGCGCCGTAACTTCAATCGAATATGAATCGGGAGCTCTAAACGACCTGAAAAGGGCCATCGAGACAATCGTACCATCGAACATCCCCTATGACCACGACAGGCGCTGGGGGGACGGCAACGGCTTTTCCCACGTGAGGGCCGCGCTCCTGAAACCATCCCTCGCCATACCATTCATCACGGGGTCGCTTACCCTGGGTACCTGGCAGCAGATAGTCTTTATCGATTTCGACAACAGGCCGAGAAGGAGGGAAATCATCGTAACCCTGATCGGTGATTAGCGTACAATCCCCGAATGCTTGCCCCCCACGGGAAACCGATTTTTTACCGTAGAAAAAAGGGGATAAAGCGAGAAAAAACACCCCCTTCAAAAAACCAAAATGCACGATAATATGTTTATAAATATAATTAACATTAATTTAATATATATATTAATATTTTACTGTTGATATTGTAATTTATATTGACAATATAGTTACATCAATGTAACATAGAGTAAAAACAAGGAAGTGATGCATTGCGGAAAAGAGAGCACCTGAAAAAGTTGAAAAAGGGAAAGCTGGAGGCGCATGGATGGCTCCCGGCGCTCCTTAATCTGAGCAGGGAAGAGATCGAGCAGGATCAATTTATCGAGTCCCGCCTTATCAAGCTGAAAGGGGCAGGTTTTCAGCCCTTCGATATCGACGACCCTTCCGTATTGGAACACCTGAAAAAACAACCCGCCTTCGCTGCAAAGGACATTCTGGACCTCTTCGAGTTCAGAGATATATTGCTCGCAATCGTCTCGTGGAAATCCGGCAACATAAGAATTTTCACCCGAATATACACGATCAAGGATTACATTTCCAGGGGCCGACAGTGGAGAACAAAGCTCGCGGGAGACGTCCTGGATGCATGGTTTAAAAACCACAAGTTCCGATACACAGGAACCTCATTCAACCCGGAGATAGAGTCATATACCGACAAACTGAAATTACGGCTCGCTGCATTTCTTACGGACTTCACCATAGAGCAACATATCTCCTCCTGTGAGACCTGCGGCAGATACTTCCTCCGCCACGATGGCCGGTACAAAACATGCGGACGCAATGAGTGCGCCCACAAATCGATAGCCGAAAGGAGGAACAAGCTCCGCAGGTTGAGGGATAAAAGGCTTCGGGAATACTGGGACAAGTCAGTCAAGCAAAACAAGAAGTGGGGAGATTGGAGGGCGCAGTACAGAACGGACAAAGACGGCTCAAAATCATCCTTCTTGGTCTGGTACGGAGACACCTATCCATCGGAGATGCAAAAACTGAGGTCCTACGGTCTTTTGCGACACAAACGATGAAAGCGCAATCCGATCGGCTGCAGTTTTCTTGAAGGGCAAGCAGGCTGCCCGACCTGGAGGACAGGCCCTTACAGGTAACCGTTTATGTAGGCTTCTATGTTGTCCTCTGCCAGGCACCTGACGCAATGCTCCAGGTGTTCACCGCAATTCCTGCAGTACCTGATTATGATCTCCCCGTGGCCCTCGCAGCTCTTCTCATAATTTTCATCGTTTACACAGAAACAGATGGGACATATCATTGCCTCTCACCTCCCACGTTGCATTTTTCTTCCGCCCCCTCCTGTCCATTCCGTATCGATAACTCATTCAAAAATCCTGCCAGCGGGAGACAAATCCCTGCCCTTTTTAACCTGTTGAAAATAATACAGTAATTGCATTCCCCCTCGCCCGTTTAACTCCGCGCAAGCCCTGGCAAAAAAAATATTTCACCATATTGGGCAAATTTTTACCCATGACTAATAATTTCCCTAATTATTTACGATGGGAAAAATTTTACAAACTTGTCATCTCATAAGGTCTATTGTAAGTCTCTGTAAATAAAAGTAAAACGGTCCGGCCTTTCCCGGTGGAATACACTTTTGTGATCCAAAAGCTCCGGAAAAGTTTAAATTATTATAAATATCAACGGGTTACAAAAGTAGGGCGGTTGGCATCTTCTTTGAAACGTCTGGGAGAAGGAACCGGATGCGATGACAAAAAAGATGCCCTCTCAAAAAAGAGCGTACTCCTTCCTTCTCCTGTCTTTTATTTCATTTGCCTCGATGATCCTGCTTTTATACGGATGCGGGGGTGAATGGCGTGGCCTGAAAATTTTCGGCAGCTCCGGCGCAAGGATTTCCCTGAGCCCCTCCAGCATCGACTTTGGGTCTGTCGCGGTGGGAAACGCCCTGACGTCGACCATAACGATTCACAACGAGGGGACGGAGGACCTCTCCATATCCGGCATGTCCCTGAGCGATACGGAAAATTACGCGCTGGACACAAGCGGCGGAGAGAACCCCTCCGGCTGCTTGAATCCTCTCATTCCTCCCGGGGAGAGCAGGACGGTCTCCGTTTCTTTCTCTCCCTATGCCGCCTATCAGTGCAGCGCATCACTGAAAATATCCTCGGATTACCCCGGCCCGGCGGAGGTCAGCGTTCCCCTGACGGGAACAGGCACCGCTAAACCCGTAATCGGCGTCTCCCCCTCGAACCACGTATTCGGAATGATCGAAACGGGCACCAACTCCGAACCCATCGAGGTGTCAATCACGAACTCGGGGACAGAGTATCTCATCGTCTCCGACATTTACCTCACCGACACGGACCACTATTCCCTGGACGTCAACGGGGGACAATATCCCTCCGAAAGCACGGAACCCGCGATCCCGCCGGGTGAAACCAGGACGGTGACCGTCTCCTTCACCCCAGGGTCTCCCGGTGATTACGAAGGTGAGCTCCACATCCTATCCAACGACCCCGTAAATGCGACGTCGGCAATTGTTTTCTCAGGGTCCGGCGACAGCGTAATCCCTGCGGACCGGACGGTCTCACTCCACTGGCAGGCTCCCGACACCAACGTCGACGGATCACCGGCAACCGACCTGGCCGGATTTAAAATCTACATCGGGGCCTCCTCAGGGAATTACACGGACTCGATAGACGTTGGCTACCTCTTTTCCTATACCCTTTTGGATCTGCCGGCCGGCACCCTCTATTTCAGCATTACCGCCTATGACACGATGGGGAACGAAAGCGACTTTTCCAACGAGGGAAGCAAGACCCTGAACTGAAAAAGGCTAACTCCCCTCTTTCTCCAACACAGGGCTCCTTTCTTTTTCAAGGGGCCATCCATACCGGTCTTTTCCCGGAAGCAAAACTGATACAATCTAACGATAGGGAAGGTCATCACACGAAAACGGGGCACTTTATGGCAGATCCCCCGAAAAGCTTTCCGGGCAGCGAACAGGCGGTAGAGTCCCTGGCCGGCGACATGTTCCGGTATCTCCAGGGCTGCTTCCCCGTCTGCTGTGAGAGCGACGAGTTTTACTACTTTCCCCAGCTCGTACCCCACGCCCCCGACTGGTCACGCTGGGACGATTTCTCGGCGGAAAGGGTCCGGGAAGTCGAAAGGAGGCTCTCCCGTTTCGAAAGCAGGCTCGCGGCATTGTCCGGAGATAACGGGGACCTTGAAACCCTCACCGACATCGAAACGCTCATCTCCCTCTCGAAAACTCTCAGGGAACAGCTCATGGAGGTTCGATTCCAGTCTGACCAGCCAACCTTCTATCTGACGGTAGCCTGCATTGGCCTCGCCTCGGCCCTTACGACACCGGACCAGCAGGCGTGGACAGAGAGGGCCGCTGGCCTTCCCTCATTTTTGAAAGCAGCCAGGGAATCCCTGAAAAACATTCCCGCCCTCTTCAGGGACATGGGCATCAGGATGGTTCGCGAAATGACCGCCTGGCTGAAACCGCTTGGTGCAGTGAAAGAGGGAGTACCGCCCCTTCTCGAAGCACTCGAGTCTTTCCACCAATCTTTGGCCAACGTGTCGACGCGGGAGAGCTTCCTGCTTCCCCGGGACCTCTTCGATCTCGTCATAAGGGATCACATGCGCTGCGGAGTCGGTGCGGATGAGGTGCGAAGCGCCATAGAAGATGAAATATCAATAACGAAAACGATACTCGAACGGGAGGCGGAAAAGATCCTTCCGGGAAGCTCCTGGGGCGAAGCCGTCAGGCACATCGGCGTACCGCAGCTTCCGGACGAGGGGCCGACGGAGCTTTTCCGAAGGGAGATCGAAAACCTGCTTGCCCACTGCATAGACTCCGGCATCGTGTCATCTGAATTTTCCCGCCTCTACCCGGTTCGCGTCTCCGTCGTGCCCCCATACCTGGCCACGATCCGGGCTGCTTCCTCGTACAGTTTTTCCCCCGCCGGCCCCTCTTTCGGAGGGACCTTTTCGATCGTTCCCGCGGGAGAGGAATGGGACAACAACCGGGAGGACCTCATCGATTACCGGATGCTGGCGGCCCACGAGACCTACCCGGGCCATCACCTGCTCGATGCAAGCCGCTGGCACGGCTGCCGGTCCGTCAGGCGCCCCATCGAGACGCCCCTCTTTTACGAGGGCTGGGCCTGTTTTGCCGAGGAGCTCATGAGGCAGACCGGATATTTCACCGGGAAGGGAGATCTCCTGCTTCTTGCAAAAAGACGGTATCGCAGGGCACTGCGGGGTCTGGTGGACCTTGACCTGCAAACGGGCAAAATGGACCTGCAATCCGCCGCCGCCTTTCTCGCCGAGAGAGTATTCGACGAAAGTGCCGCCGCCTCAGCGGTTCCCAAATACGCGTTGAGACCCGGCTACCAGGTGTGCTACACTTTTGGGCTCACGCGCTTCTTGGATCTATACCGGCAATTTGGAGAGGCAGACATACCCGAATTCGTTCGAGCCGTCCTTGTCGAGGGGGAAATCGATTTTCCACACCTGGAAAAAATACTGAAAAGGCACGGGGCGAAAGAGAGTACTTCATAGTCCGCTATGCGGGAAGCGGACACCGTGAAATTGCAAGGTGAGAGACAATATACCCCTTTGAGAGAGATGTGATGGATGGTTTTCGCGGATATCATTCCGAATGGAACCTTGGAAGTCCCGGAGGGTGGGATTACCAGCGCGTAACCCAGATAATCGGAAAGGCAGTTTGGAGCAGGCTGAACGAAATCATTCCCATCGGCGTCGACCTCGATTTCGACCACCCCCTCCTTTACCCGATAGACGGATTTACCGAGATGCTGCTGGAGGCTCATCGCTCCCGGGAAGGTTCGAACACGGGGTTGATAGCCGTCGTGGCCGAGGAAGAGACGCTTTTAGACGTAACGGAAAATATCAACCTCGCAGAAAAGCTCAGCTCTGTCCCCGGTATCACCGGAGCGCTCATGGCTCCACACGAGCTGGAGTTCACCGGCGGGAAGGTGTCGTGGCGGGGAAATCCCGTTTCCATAATCTTCATGGATTTCAACACCGATATCCTCCTGTCCCTCCACCGGAAAAAGGGCCTGTCGCCTCTCTTGAAGGCCGTCGGGGAAGGCCGGGTCATCAACCCACGAGGCACTGAGCCGATCAACGTGAAAAGCACCTACGAGATCATAACCGGGGCCCACAAAGACAGGTTTCACCCCGAAACGGTCAGACGGACTCCCTGGACCCGGCAGTTTTATCCCCGAAAAACAGAAGGCCCGGGAGGGGAGACGATCGAAGACCTCATCGAGTGGACCCGGATGAACTGGGAGAGCCTGGTCCTCAAGCCGGAGCGCGGGTATTCGGGGATAGGGGTCCGCGTCGGGGGGGTAAACGAAAATGCCGATGAAGCAATCGAGCTCGCCCTGAAAGAGAAAAATTACATCGTCCAGGAGAAAATCCCCTTCTGCCTCTGGGCAGAGGACAACCCGGATCTGGACAGAGAGAGCAGGCGTGTCGTCATGACCCGGTATCAGACCGACTTCCGCTGCCTCTTCGGCCCGGGCAGGATGTTCGGCTTTCTCGTCAGGTACGGGGGCATCCCGACAAACGTGGGCAGCGGTGGCGGAGTCCAGCCCCTGGGGATCCTGCGATCGAACGTGTCCGTGAGAGAGGCGGTAACGCGTATCAACGAGGCCATCCTGAAGATGAACTACGGGGACCTTTTCGAAGTGGCACAGATGCAGGAAAAGATGGCCCTGAAAGAGCGCTTCACTTACCTTCTCGGGCCGATCAAGATCGCCCTCCGGCCCCGGGTGCTGGCACCAGTGCATATCGACGCCCTCACGTCGTACTGCAAAACTGTCTGGTCCGACTGCCTGACCCTCGAGAAGATGTGGCTCTCGGGAGAGCTGGATCCCATCATCAGCATAGAGGAAGAGGAGCTCGAAATCGCACGTTCCCAGCCCTGGGGGGGAAGCTACGCCGTATTCGCCTCAGACGGCCTGTTCAGTTTCGGGGCACACACGGAGGAAACATGAGCATCAAGGCCGACCCTGAATGGTGGATGAACCTCTTCGACGAGCTGTACCTGGTTACCGATGCCCGGTCGGTGTGCGACGATACCGTGACCAGCCGGGAAATCGACATAATACTCGATACGATACCCCTCTCCCCGGATGACGAGGTGCTCGACCTGTGCGGTGGTCACGGAAGGCACAGCATCGAGCTCTTTTCACGGGGGTTTAGAAACCTTACCGTCCTGGACTTTTCCCAGTACCTGATAGAAAGGGGAAGAGAGGAGGCGGGGAAGCAGGGAATGTCAATCACCTTCATCCAGGGAGATGCACGGCACACGGGCCTCAATCCGGATAGATTCGACTGCATACTCATCCTGGGAAACTCCCTCGGATACCTGCCCTCCGCCAAGGGCGACCGGAAAATACTCTCCGAGGCCCTGAGGCTGTTGAAGAAAGGTGGGTACCTGCTCGTTGACATTGCAAACGGCGAGATGATACGGGAAAGGTTCAAACCCCTTGCCTGGCACGAAATCGGGGAAGACATAGTCGTCTGCCGCCAGAGGGAGCTCGACGGCGATTCGATTCACACACGCGAAATGGTTCTCAGCAAGAAAGATGGGCTCATCAAGGACAGCTGCTATTCCCTCTGGATATACGGGCCCGATACCTTCAGCTCCCTCGTAAGCAGCCTCGGCTTTACCGATGTGCGCGTTATCAGCGATTTTTCCCCCCTTATGCGGAAAGGGGATTTCGGGTTCATGAACGCCAGGATGGTAATCATCGGGCGCAAACCATAAACCAGTTCATAGTTCATAGTCCAACAAAAACAAGAAGATCGGAACGTCAGAAGTTCAGAAAATAAGAAGTTTTACAATTCTTAACTTCTCAACTTCTGAACTTCTAGGTAATTCGGAGTTTCGGAACCTCGGATCCCCGGATGTTCGAGCCATCTGTAGTCCAAGGTTTTCATTCCGCACTCCGCATTCCGAGTTCCGCATTACCAGTTATCCTTTCACGGCCCCCACGGTGAAACCGGCGATGAACCTGTCGACGAAAAAGTTGTAAAGGATCGCGATGGGCACGCTGGCGATGAAACAGGCAGCCATCATGGAACCCCAGAAGTATACATCCCCGCGGACGAGGAAGGTGGGAACGCCCACGCTCACGGTGAACCTCTGTGCTGCGGTAATGAAGGTGAGGGCATAGACGAATTCCTGCATGACCAGGGTAAAGGTGAAGATCACCACCGTGAGGATACCGGCGATCGACATGGGCATGACGATCTTAACGAATGCCCCCATGCGGCTCAGCCCGTCTATCATACCCGCTTCCTCTATGTCCTGAGGAATTACCCTGAAAAAGCCCATGAGAAGCCATGTGCAGAAAGGAACGGTGAAGCTCGGATAGACGAGCACCAGCGACCAGAGGGAGTCCTGAAGTCCCAATTCGGCAATCACGCGGGAGAGGGGTATGAAAAGAATCGTGGGTGGTACGAGGTAGGTGAGAAATATCCCGATCCCGAGCTGCTCACCGAGGCGTCCCGTCAACCTCGCCAGGCTGTACCCTGCCGGTATGGCCAGAACGAGGGTGATCAGGACAACGAAGACCCCCACGAAAGCGGTGTTGAAAAGCCATTTCCCGTAGAGAGTATCGAAAAACAGCATCTCAAGGTGCTCGAGGGTGGGAGGGAGGTTGTAGATGAAGGGGTTGTTCCCCGTATTGAGCAGATCCAGAGTCTCTTTGAACGTGGTGATGAGCATCCAGTAGAAGGGAAACGCCGCGAACGTGGCGAATGCGGCGATGATGCCGAAATTGATCCCTTTCCCCCCCAGCTTTTTTGCTTTGTACATGCGTGCCGACATCAACCCACCTCCGCGCGACGTGCAACTCTGAGCAGGAGGATCGCGCTCGCAGCAAGGACCGGGAAGAGGAACAGGGCAATAGCAGAACCGGTGCCGAGGGCGCCTCCATCGATGCCCGTAAAGAATGCATAGCTGGCCAGAACCTGCGTCATGTCGTAGGGCCCTCCCCTGGTTAACACGTAGATGACGATCATGTCGGTGAAGGCGAAGACGACCCCGAAGAGGACCGCCACGAGCATGATGGGAAGGACGAGGGGAAGCGTTATCTGGAAGAGCTGGCGAAAGAAACCGGCCCCGTCAACGGCCGCAGCCTCATAGATGTCCTGGGGGATCGAGGTCAGTCCCGCCAGGATAATAATGGTAGCCAGGGGAAGGAGCCGCCAGGTGTGAACGGTGATTATGGAGATCATTGCAAGCTGGGGATCCCCCAGCCAGATGGGCCACGTGTTGGGACCGACGAGATGAAGAGCCCGCAGGCTCCAGTTGATGACGCTGTAGATCGAATCGAGGATCCAGAGCCATCCGATGCTACCGAGGGATATGGGGGCGACCCAGGGGAGCAGTATCAGGAACCGCACGATCCACTTTCCCCTGAAATCCCGGTAGAGGGCGAGGGCCAAAATCTTGGCAAGGACGACGACGAGCAAATTGGAGACGAAGGCAAATATGAAGGTGTTCTTCAGCGACCGGAGAAAGGTGGGATCCCCGACGATGTACCGGAAGTTGTCGAACCCGATAAATTTCATCCCCACGCTTCCCACGGTCACGTCGCTGAGGCTGTAATAGATTGCAAGAAAAAAGGGGACACCGACGAGAGCGATGATGTAGACCACAGCGGGGGCGATCATCATGGACCCGAGCCACTTCTGGCTGTCCACGAGCCAGCCCCATCTTCCCACCTGCGCGATAGCTGCAGTGTCTGAAAAGTTCCGGTTTGGGTTTGCCATCTTCTCTAAAAAGCCTTCGGCTCTATTCTCCTGCCCGTATCCCGATCGAAAAACTTGATAGCACTCTCTTTCACGGCGAAATCGTGTGCCTCGCCCTTATTGATGGAGAAAACAACCGTGTGGGGAAGGTCGGCAATAACTTTTTCTCCCTGAAAGGGGGTCTCGAGGGTCCCGTAGATAAAACGGTCGGATCCGAGATATTCCACCTGGTCGACCCTGAAGCGGAAGGGCCTCAGGTTTTCATCCGTCTCATGGACAGAAGCAGGGAGAAAGTTCTCCGGCCGGAAACCGACGATGAAGTCTTCCCTGGCCACGAGGTTCATGGGGGGAGATCCCAGGAACCCGGCTACGAAGGTATCGGCCGGCTCGCTGTAGACCTCCTGCGGTGTCCCGAGCTGACAGATCTTCCCACTGTTCATCACGGCGATTCTATCTCCCAGTCCCATGGCCTCCATCTGGTCGTGGGTCACGTATATCGTGGTCGTCCCGATCTCCTTCTGAAACTGCTGCAGCTCCACTCTCGCCGCGTTCCTGAGCTTTGCATCCAGGTTGGAGAGGGGCTCATCGAGAAGGAAGACGCTCGGGTCCCGCACCATCGCCCTGGCGAGGGCCACCCGCTGCCTCTCTCCCCCTGAGAGCTCCCGGGGCTTGCGGTGAAGGAGCTTCTCGATCCCGAACATGGATGCGGCCCACGTAACTTTCTCGCCGATGTCGGACTTGGGGAACCCCTGCGCTTTCAGGGGAAAGGCGATGTTCTTGTACACCGTCATGTGGGGGTAGAGGGCGTAGCTCTGGAAGACCATGGCGATCTTCCTGGCCCGCGGCGGAAGGTCATTTACCAGTTCGCCGCCTATGAAAATGTCTCCCTCCGTCTGCTCCTCCAGGCCCGCTATCATCCGGAGAAGGGTCGTTTTTCCGCATCCCGACGGACCGAGAAGGACGAGAAACTCCCCCTCCTCCGTTGCCACGTCCACACCGTCAACTGCCCTGACATCACCGAAAAACTTCCTGACACCTCTTGTCTCTACAATGGCCATAAACCGCCCTGCCCCGGTAAGAGAAACTTACCCGATTTGAGATCAATCATAAACATAGCACAGGAAGGGGCTCCGAAAAATGGAGCCCCAAAAAGTCACCGCTAGCATTTGTCGATGCTACATCTTCCCCTTTTCTTTCCACTTGGCAAAGATCTTCTGGCACTTGCCCTCTGCACGCTTGATCGCATCCTCCGGGCTCTGTGCACCGACGGCGGCCTCTGCAAACATGGTATTCAGCACCCAGGTTCCGAATATTTCCGAGATCGCCGCAGTTGCGTATCCGGGATAGCCCACGTTGGTGGCCCAATCGAGCACATCGGACAGCACCTTGTACTTGTCCGGCGGCGTAGCCTTCGGGTCGTTTGCAATAAGCTCCTGAATATCAGGAACCGTCTTGGGGAAGCAGGGGAAGTTATAAAACTCGCTCGCCAGGAACCCCCGCCTGAAGTTGCCGATGTAGTCCACCAGGAACTTCTTCGCTCCTTCGATGTTCTCAGCAAACTTCCATATGACGTAGACGTCCATCACGTGCTCGAGGCCAATCTGCCTCACCGGGCCCATTGGTGCCTTCGCGAGAGCGATCTTGTCACCGATGGGGTTTTTCTGATTCTCGGCGGTCCTCGTGATGGAGATGGCGTTCAGGGCGAGTGAGCCCTTCCCCGCGAGCATGAAGCGGTTATTCGAAGAGGCATCCCATGCAAGGACCTCGGGCGTCATCGCTTCCTCGAAGAGCGCCTTGACGAACTTTACCGCTTCCAGCGTCTCCTTTGAGTTGAGCGCCAGGTTCCCCTCTTCGTCCTGTACCGACCCCCCGAAAGAGTAGAGTATGGCCCGCATGGCCATGCCGGTGTCTATCTCCGCGGAGAGCCCGACGCCCACGGGGATACCGTGTTTCTTCTTGATCTTTGCGCCGCCTATTCTCACGTTTTCCCACGTGTCCGGCACCATCCCCACGTCGCCCCACAGGTCGCTGCGGTAGTTCACCGGATCGGGAACGTAGCTGTCGGAGAATCCATAGAACTTCTTGGTCTTGGGGTTGTAGGTACTCCTGATCGCAAGGGGTATGGCTTTCCCGTACTTCTTCTCGCACTCCTGGTAGATCTCGGCATGGTCGATCACCTGGTCCTCCAGGTCCGGAACCGGCCAGAGGAGCATGAAGAGGTCGTGCCCCTTCTGGGCGGAAACCTCGGCAGCAGCCCTGGAGTTGAGCCCCGCAAGGCCGATGTTGTCAACGATCACCTCGGTGTCGTTCATCTCCCCCCACTCTTTGATGTACTCATTGTTGAACCACTTGTCGTAACCGGGTACGAAGTGGTTCCACTGGAGTATCTTGAGCGTTTTTTTCGCTGCCCGTGCTCTGCCGGGCAGGATAATGTTGGCCCCGAGTCCTGCCGCTACCGTTCCCGCCACAGTCCCCTTGACAAAATCTCTCCTGGTGATGAGTCGCTTCTTCCTTGACATATTCACTCCTCCTTACGAAAATCCGGGCGTCACATAAGCAGTTATTATAGTAGCCCCCCGGGTTGAATGGGTTGGAACGTCCACAGAACAGTGTAACTAACACAGAACCAGTTTTACTTCAATCCTGTATCACCCCCTTTTTTCGGCTGCAATATAGGCTGGTTTCAAGCACGCCTGGTGATATAGTAAAAGAAATATCGAGCGCCGCCCGATACTTCCCTTTTGAAGAAATTTACCCATTTTTGCACATTCGCTACAAAACCATAAGAACTGGATTCCTTTTCCACCCATTGAGGGAAAAAAATAGCACAAATCAAACGGCGTTTCCTGTTTGGCTTTAGATCTACGTTATTGGAACAGAAGCACCCTGTCAAGGCAATTACGATTCCAGGTCTTCCGGCAGCTTTCCCGTCGCCCGCCAGGGAAGCCGCTCCTAAAAAAGCGGCTTTGCATCGGATACACCCGCCGCCGCGGTTTTCTCAGCAATCTGCAAGCCGAAAGAAAATTATGTAACGGAATGCAAAACACCCATACACTTAGCAGAAAGGGAAGACGGAAACAGACATTGTGGAGGAACAGGCATGCAGGATTTCGAAAAACTCGGCGTATTCTATCTCGGCCGGCAGTATGACCTCGATAGCAGGTCGCTTCAGGACAACCTCATTCTCTATGATTCAAAAGACCTGACGACACACGCCGTCTGCGTGGGGATGACGGGTAGCGGCAAGACCGGCCTCTGCACAGGCCTTCTGGAAGAGGCCGCAATCGACGGAATTCCCGCCATCGTGGTCGATCCGAAAGGGGACCTGTCGAATCTCCTTTTGACATTCCCCGATCTTGAGGGAAATGATTTTTCATCCTGGATAAACGAAGAGGAAGCCCGCAAGAAGGGGCTCCCGGCTTCGGCGTATGGCTCGAGGGGGCGCCCTACTTCCAGGATAAAAAAGGCAAGATAACGCAGGCGTGGTAAGGTTTCGCAGTCGGGGCATTTTCCCCAGAAACCTCATCCCGCGAGTATCAGCCACCACCCCCGAATACGTCCTTCAAGAGGTCGGTAACCCGCGCAGCAGGGTCTGTCCTTATCTTTCTCTCTTCCTCTGCCACCATGAAAAAGAGGCCATCCAGGGCCTTGCCGGTGACGTACTCATCGAGGTCCACGTTGAGAGACTCGGTAAAGGGTATGGTGCGGACCTTATCGCTGAGATCCTGGTACGACTTTGTTACCCCCACCTCCGACATCGCATCGTGGACGACGGGTTTGAAGGTCTCGTGGAGCCTGCCGCCCGTCTTCTCTTTGAAATACAGCGTTGCCTCGTTGTCCTCACCCTGGAGGATCTTCCGGGCATCGTCGAAGCTCATATCTTTGATGGCATCGATGAAAATGGCTTTTGCCTGGGGGGCAGCCTGCTCTGCCGCACGGTTCATGCTCACCTCGAACTCGTCGAGCTTGTCGCCGTACCCCACCGTCCGCAGGATCTTCTCCGCTTTCTGAACGGAATCGGGGAGGAGTATTTTGATATCGGGATTCTTGTAGTACCCGTCCAGTTTCGAAATGAGCCCTACGGCATTGACCGTCCCGATCTGGAGCGCTTCTTTCAGCCCCTGGATGATCTTGTCATCGGAGAGTTCCCCGCCCGTCAGGGATTTTTCGATTGATTTGATGAGATCTCCAAATCCCGCATATACCGACATTAACTGAAAAGATGTTCCCACGATGATTAAAAGTAAAATGGGGAGAATCTTTCTCGCCTTCATGGTCGCCCCCCTTTTGACCGATGATAAAACTCCTGGCATTCCTGTTCGATTCCCACGTACAGACAGGGAACCGTTCCGTGCACACCTACCTGCCAAAACAATTTAACTTTTTAGAACGGTATACGTTCCCGAAATTTGATACATCCTTATTCGATATTATCTTTACCGGAGTCTGACACCCTACTCCCCGGAAAGCGCTCACGGTTTTTTGTGGCAGCCTGAGCAGTTCGTCGGCGCTTCCCTGCCCTTCGCAGACTCCCTCTGGTGACACCCCCTGCACCCCTTGTGCATCGCTTCTTTGAAACCGGGGGCCCCTTCTGCCTTCCCGTGACACGCAAAGCAGCCATCCGGCCTTTCGCCTTCCTTTGTTGCATGATGGCATACGGCACAGTTGCCGCCCGCCCACTCCTGATGCTGCCTGTGCAGGAACTTCACCGGGGGTTTCTTCTCCTGTATCCTGTCGATGGTGATCACCTCCGGCCCGTTATGGGAGGCGGCGAAAACAGCGGCCGAGATACACAGGATTATGGCGGGAAACACCAGCAAACCCTTCTTCATGCGCGTCACCTCACAGATAAAGTATTCGCTATCCGTGTCAGCTTATCCGGACAACCAGCAACCACCGTTCCATACTACCTGAAATATCCATGCTGCGCTATTGACCTTCCAAGCTTTTCCACCGTTTATGACGCTGGATCTGCCGGCTGCATTCAAGGCAAAAGGAACCGGGCCCTTTCCGGCCGCATCTTTAAGGGGGGGCGTGGAAAGTATGGTTCTTGAATTATGAATCACAAACCCCATGACCCGGGAGAAGACAATACCGTGATGGCAACAGGGGAGGAAAAATCACCCCGAATCGGGAGGAAGCACTATCCCGTCACCCTGTGCCTTGCCCTGGTTCTTTTTTCCTTCGGCTGCACGAAACAGGGCTCCGGCAACAGGACTTTCGCCGACTACCCGGGCTTCGAAGAGTACTACGGAAACCGATGCGCCGAAGGGAACACCGTATCTCTTCCTGGAAAGGAAGACAAGGAGCTCCTCCACCGGTTTCGGCCGAGGCTTTTTTTCTCCCCCGGGAGCCGCTACCCCATCGATTTTTACCGCGACTACCTCCCCTTCACGGTCATGCGCCGTTTTTCAGACCGGAAAACGGTAGCAGACAGGGTGGCTTACGAGACACTTTCTAAGAACAGAAGCAACAGGCAGGTGTATCTCGAGTTTCTTCAGGACCGGTATCGTGATGCGGGGCTTGACAGGCGGGTTGGGGAAAGAGAGGAAAATGATGACCTCCCCGGCAGAAAACCTGCCCTCTACGGAAGGGTGTACCGGGAGAGGGTCTCCTTCCCCTGTGACCGGGAGGTACCCTGCTATCTCGACCTCACCTTCCTCAAGTACAACGCCATATTTTCGACCAGCGGGCTCGCCTCGAAGCTTCCCCCGGGGTACGAGTTCATCCTTTCGCTTTTAGGGCTCGACGCGGAAAACTGGCACGACCTCGACAATTTCGTCGCCGTGCACATCGTCCTTGCAAAGGAGAGCCTGCCCGCAGCTGCCCTGCTCGCCCAGCACAACCACCACCGGGCATACATGGTCGGGAAAGACATCGATCTTCCCCGGGACGAAAGACTGGTCTTCGACATCGCTCTCCGCTCGAACGAGGTCTATCCCTCCTCATCCGGGACAAAACCCGTGGAGCACCGCGTGGTCCAGTGGAGCATTTACATGAAGTATCTTTTGAGCGGAGAAGACCCCCCCCGCTACCGCGGTCTGGATATTACCCGGGGAAGAAACGCCGGAGGCATCGAGATAGACTATGACCTGAAGTTTCTCTCTCCCTGCGACCCGCTCTATACCGCCGAGATCATGCTCGGGGAGCCGCGACCCTTCTTCGGCAGGTACATCGGCCGGGACGGCCCTCCCGGTTCCGATTACTACACGATTCCACGGCTTCTCCCCCTGGGCAATCTTTTGAAGTTTTCCTACCTCCACGACGGTGATGCCGGGGACATCGCGCTCGTTGCCGAGGCCATCGACGTCAAGGAGGGGGTGATCGATATCGGGAGGATCATGTCCCATGGGGGGAGAAGTTTTACCGGGATCTGATGACCGGGAACAAAGGGAGTGAATTCCGGAAAACATTGCAGTAATAATGTAATTGACGAATATAACGTCTTCTCCGGAGGCCGCCGATGTGCGGGCGTTTCGCCCTGTTCAGCACCGTTTCCGCCCTTGAGAGCGAGTTCGCCATCGCTCAAACCACCCTCGACCTCCAGCCGAGCTACAACATCGCCCCCGGACAGGACGTGGCGGCAGTGGTAAGCGGCGGGGATGGAAACGAACTCGCCACGTTCAGGTGGGGGCTCATCCCTTTCTGGGCAAAAGACCCCCGTATGGGCAGCAGGATGATCAACGCACGGGGAGAGACGGTTGCGGAAAAGCCGAGCTTCAGGACCCCCTTCAGGAGGCAGCGATGCCTCATTGCCGCCGACGGCTTCTACGAGTGGCGGAAAGAGGGGGCGGGAAAGGTCCCCGTCTACGTATTCCTGAAATCCAGGCGGCCATTCGGCATCGCCGGGCTCTTCGATTCATGGAGATCCCCCGGGGGGGAGGAGATACGGACCTGCACCATCATAACGACTGAGGCAAACGATCTGCTCAGGCCGGTGCACGACCGGATGCCCGTTATCATCGCAAAAAAGAGCAGGGATCTCTGGCTCGATCCGACCAGTGAAGGCGAAAGATATCTCACGGAACTCCTCGGTCCCTACCCGTCGGAGCTCATGGAGTATCACGACGTATCCCGCTTCGTAAACTCTCCGAAGAACAATTCCCCCCAGTGCATCCAACGGGAAACGGAATGAGTAAAATCATAAACATTGTTTCTTGTTCAATAATTTTGCATCAAATAAAATGAAAAAACACTTTCTAATGAAAGGGGAGCCTCGAGCATCAGTTTCGTTTGAGGCCTTCATTGACCTGTCGGTGTAAAACCCGGACTAATAATGAGCAGGGAGAACCCATGGAAAAGAGGCAGCTTTTCGTCAATGCTATCCTGGTTATGATCGCCGTACTCCTGTCGTTTTCCTGCGGGAAGAAAGAGCAGGTATCCGAGGAGATTATCAGGCCCATACGCTACACGCAGGTTTTTTCAACCGGAATCGACCGCCTGCGATCCTTCGCCGGCACCGCCCAGGCTCCATTCGAGGCCAAGCTGAGCTTCAAAGTAAACGGAACGATGATCAGCCGGCCGGTAAAACTGGGAGACAACGTAACGGAGGGACAGCTCATCGCCGAGCTTGACCCGAAAGACTATATCCTCCAGGTCCAGGAGGCAGACGCAGCCCTCACCCGGGCACGGGCGGAAGCGAGGAACGCCGCGGCAAACTACGAGCGTGTGCGGCTTCTCTACGAGAGCGACAATGCCTCCCTCAGCGACCTGGACATAGCCCGGGCACAGGCAGAATCGACACAGGCACAGGTGGGCTCCTTCGAGAAACAGCTCGAACTTGCGAAGCTACAACTCAGCTACACGAAACTCACCGCGCCCGTTAGCGGATGGATCTCCTCGGAAGACACGGAGGTGAACGAAAACGTGGGGGCAGGAAAAACAATCGTCACCCTCACATCGGGAAGGAAGCCTGAGGTACAGGTGGCCATACCCGAAATCCTCATCGCCGAAATAAACAGGGGACACAGGGTAACCGTCCGGTTCGATGCGCTCGAGGGAAAAGATTTCGAAGCCACGGTCACGAAAGTCGGCATATCCCCCGAAAAGCTCTCCACCACCTTCCCGGTTACCGTCGAACTGGATAGTTCGGATCCCAATCTGCGACCGGGCATGGCTGCAGAGGTAACGTTCCGGTTCCAGGCGAAAAAAAGATTCATCGTCCCTCCGGTAGCCGTAGGAGAAGACCAGGAAGGAAAGTTTCTCTTCATCGTCGAATCAGACGGGTCTGGCTTCGGAACAGTCAAAAAGAGACCGGTTACGGTTGGGGAACTCACATCGGAAGGCATTGAGGTCAGGGAAGGGCTCTTGGACGGCGACCTCGTCGTCATCGCCGGAGTGAGTAAAATTCTGGACGGGCAGAAGGTGAGAGTCCCGGAAAAAGCAGAGGCCAAGGAACAACCATGACCCGTTTCGCCATCGAAAAGAAAATCGTGACCATCATGGCCCTCCTGGTGGTCGCCGCCGCGGGAATCATGACCTACATGAAAATGCCCCGCGCCGAAGATCCCGGATTCATAATCCGGACAGCACAGGTGACGACCGTCTTTCCCGGGGCGAGCCCCGAACGGGTCGAGCAGCTCGTGACGGACAAGCTCGAAAAGATCATCCAGCAGATCCCCGAACTCGATTTTATAGACAGCGAATCCAAGACCGGCATCTCGATCATCAACGTCAACATAAAGGAGAGCTACATGGAGATGCGTCCCATCTGGGACGACCTGAGAAGGAAGGCGGAAAGCACAAAACCCGATCTTCCAGACGAGGTAATCGGGCCTATCGTGAACGACGAGTTCGGAGACGTCTTCGGGATCGTCATGGCAATAACCGGGGAGGGATACACCTACGCAGAACTCAAGAAGATAGCCGATGATGTTCGAAGCGAGCTTCTCTTTCTGGAAGACGTTGCGAAGGTCGACATTCACGGAATCCAGGAAGAGCGTGTTTTCGTCGAATACAACAATGCCCGCCTGGCGGAGCTCGGCCTCTCTCCCCTTCAGCTGGAGCAGATTCTCACGTCGAGGAACATCATCATTCCCGGCGGGGAAATTTTCACGGAGGACGAGCAGATCATCCTCGAACCCTCGGGAAACTTCGATTCCGTCGAGGACCTGAGGCGCACGGTCATCAAGCTTCCCGGCCGCAGCGACCTTCTCTTTCTGGACGACCTTGCAGAGATCTACCGGGGATACATCGATCCCCCGACTTCAAAAACGCGATACCGGGATATACCCGCCCTCGCCATCGCCATAAACCTGCGCGAGGGGGGAAACACCATCAGGCTGGGGGAACAGGTCAAGGCCCAGATCGAGCTGTTCAAGAGCTCATATCCCACCGGCGTAGATTTCGACATTGTCTACTTTCAGCCGCAGTGGGTGGGAAAGAAGATTGATGATTTTGCGGGAAGCCTCCTTCAGGCGATCGGAATAGTCCTGGCCGTGATGATGCTGTTTCTGGGCCTGAGAACAGGCCTGATCGTGGCCAGCCTCATCCCCATGGCGATGATCTCGGCTATTTTCGTCATGTCCTTCTTCGATATCGGCCTGGATCAGATGTCTCTCGCCTCCCTTATCATCGCCCTTGGAATGCTCGTTGACAACGCAATCGTCATGTCCGAGTCGATCATGGTGCAGATGGCCGGCGGGAAAAAACCCGCAGAGGCCGCCATCGATTCGGCAAACGAACTGCGCATCCCGCTCCTTACCTCATCTCTTACGACGGCAGCCGCTTTTTCGCCCATATTTCTCGCCGAAGCTGCCGTCGGCGAGTACACTGCCTCAATCTTCATGGTGGTAACCATTACTCTCCTCTCCTCCTGGATCCTCTCCCTCACCATGACGCCCCTTTTCTGCGTCAACTTCCTCAAGGTGAAGGCCAATCCGGGAGATGGGAACTTCGACTCAAGGTTTTACCGAACCTACCGTGGTTTTCTCCTGTTTATCCTTCGGAACCCCCTCGTAACGGCGGCTCTCACGGTCGCCATCTTCACCATTTCCATTTACGGCTTCAAGTTCATACCGAAACTGTTCTTCCCTCCGGGAGACAAGACCATCTTCTACCTGGAGCTGACACTGCCCACCGGCACGCCCCTTGAAAAAACGGAGGCTGTCGTTTTTAAGATCGAAGAATATCTGAAGAATCAACTCGCGGCAGACAAGGAGGCGGGCAGGGAGGGGGTAACGGACTGGATAAGTTTCATAGGGAAGGGTGCACCGCGCTACGAACTCCCCTACTCACCCGAGCCCCCGAGTCCCGAGTACGCCTACCTCCTGATAAACGGGACATCGCGTGAAATCATATCGGACGAGATCATACCGAAGCTGGATTCATTCTGCTTCCAGAAGTTTCCCGATGTCAGAACGACCACCGCCCTGCTCAAGCTCGGCCCGCCTGCAAAAAATCCCATCGAGGTCAGGGTCTCGGGAAGGGAAAACGACGTTCTCTTCGGTATCGTCGACAGGGTGAAGGAAAAACTCGCCACCATCCCGGGATCGATCGGCATCTCCGACGACTGGGGACAGCGAACCAAGAAGCTGCTCGTGAAAGTCAATCAGCCACGTGCCCTCCGGGCAGGACTCACCAGCCGCGACGTGGCCGTTTCCCTCCAGACGATCCTTTCGGGACTGGAGACGACCGATTACCGCGAGGAAGACGAGGTGATACCCATCACCCTCCGGTCGGTCGCCGCTGACAGGAAAGACATCGGCAAGCTCGAGAGCCACAATATCTACGTCCAAACCACGGGGAAATCGGTGCCCCTGAAACAGGTCGCCGATATCGAGATGTCCTGGCAGCCGTCGAAGATCCTGCGCAGGGACCGCCTGCGAACGGTTACCGTCGAGTCGAACGTCTCAAGGGGTGCAAACGCCATAGCCATATCCAAAGCGATCGACGAGTGGCTCAGGGGGGAAAGCGCGAAGTGGGACATCGGCTACAAGTACGAGATGGGCGGGGAAAACGAAAAGTCCGATGATGCCAACGCGGCGATCGGCGCCAAACTGCCAATCGCGGGACTGGTCATCGTCCTTCTACTCGTGGGCCAGTTCAACTCGATACGAAAACCGCTCATCATCCTTCTCACCATCCCTCTCGGACTCATCGGCGTCGCAATCGGCCTCCTGGTGACCAGGTCATACTTCGGCTTCATGACGCTCCTCGGGGTTATATCCCTGGCCGGGATTGTCATCAACAACGCCATCGTCCTTCTGGATCGCATCAGGATCGAGATCGAGGAGAAGGGCCTGGAGCCGGCACAGGCAATCGTGGCGTCCGCCCAGCAGCGGCTCCGCCCTATTCTGCTGACCGTTGCAACCACGGTGGGGGGGTTGATTCCCCTCTGGTTCGGCGGAGGCCCAATGTGGGAACCCATGGCGATCTCCATTATCTTCGGGCTCATCTTCGCCACGGTCCTGACCCTCGGTTTCGTTCCCGTGCTCTATTCGCTCTTCTTCCGGGTCAGCTTCAAGGGCTTCCGGTATCAGGAGGAGGAAAAATGATCGACCCTGTCCCGGGAGACTTCCCGTGAACACTCGCAGGAGGGCCCGTTGATGCAGCCGTTTATCAAGGGGAGATATACTTTCCTCTTCGTGTCACTTATATCTCTCTTCATCCTGAACCCCTTCCTGCCGAAACGCGCCGTGGGGCTTTCCATACTGGATATATTCATCTTCGCAATCCTCCTGTCGACCGTTTTCGCCGTGCATGAAAACAGGAAGCTCTTTGTGGCAACCCTTCTTCTCTTTTTCGCCGCCATTGGTGCGTTTATCGCCGCCTACGTGACGAAAATGATATTTCTCGGCGCTATTTCCATCGGTTCATATCTGGTCTTTTTTATGACCACCGGGGTAATTATTTTGAAGGACGTGTTGAAAGACGAGCAGGTTACGATCGACAAGATATTCGGGGCCTTCTGCGTCTTCCTCTTTATCGGACTGATCTGGGCCATGGCCTATTCTCTGCTGGAGACTCTGAACCCCGGCTCCTTCAACAACCTCCCCGGCAGCCCCGAAGATTTCAGGGGATATTCGGTGGGTGGATCACCAATATCGGTATTCGTATACTACAGCTACATTACCCTCACCACTCTGGGGTACGGGGACATAACCCCCGCCACCAGGGCAGCGAGGTCATTCGCATCCCTCGAAGCCATCGTCGGCCAGATGTACCTGGCCGTCCTGGTCGCCCGGCTCGTGGGGCTCCACATCGCTTATTCCGGCAGGAAGGATCCAAATAGTGGATAGATACCTGCAAGACCATAACGGGGGGAAACCATGAAAGCACGGTTGCGTAGAGGTTTATTCTTTCTGATAATTCTGACAGTCACCTTTTTCGGCGGCGACCCGCAGGCACTCTCTGCTGATCGAAGAGAGGTAACCATCGGTTTCATCGGTGACGGCCCCCCTGCGGGCCGCCTCGACCTTAGTGCAGACGTTTTCAAGAGGGAGATACTGGAGGTAACGAGAGCCGAATTCGACGTGAGATTCCCTCCGGAAAAGCACGTTTTCGCCGACTGGACCGAAGAGGGCATAAACCGGGCCATCGATTCTCTGCTGGATGATCCCGATGTGGATATCATCATTACACTGGGATCGATTTCATCCAATGAAATCTGCCAGAGAAGGGTTTTCCCCAAGCCCGTCATTGCCCCAATCATCATAGACGTGGAGTTGCAGGGCCTCCCTTTCGAGAGGGGCGCAAGCGGTGTGAAAAACCTCTCCTACATTACCTCTTTCAAAAAAGCGGGGAGGGACATCAAAATATTCCACAGGATGGTCCCCTTTACCCGACTTTCCGTGATCGCAGACCGCCTTCTCCTTGAAACATTCCCCCGAATCGCAGAAGAGGCGAAAAAGATCGGGAGGGAAAACCAGGCAGAGCTCTCGTTGATCCCCGTAACGGATTCGGCCGACCACGTCCTCAAATCCCTGTCCCCCGAAACGGAGGCAGTCTTCCTGGCCTCTCTCGTCAGGTTCACGCCTTCAGAATTCAAACGGCTCGTTGCCGGCCTGATCGAAAAGCGGCTACCCACTTTCTCGCTCTACGGGAGGCAGGAGGTGGAAGAGGGAATACTCGCATCCGTATCACCCTCTTCGGACTTTACCCGCCTCGCCCGCAGGGTTGCCCTCAACGTGCAGCGGATCCTCATAGGAGAAGATCCCGGAACCTTTCAGGTAGGTCTCCTTTACGGGCAGAACCTGACCATAAACATGGCAACTGCAAGGGCGATCGGTTACTCACCTCCCTTCGATGTGCTCATCGAGGCAGAACGCATCAATGAGAAGGTCCCGGAAGGAGCGAGAAAGATCTCCCTTTCGGCTGCCGTGAACGAAGCGGTCGAGGCAAACCTCGACCTCGCTGCCTCAGACAGGGAGGTGGCTGCCGGGAGACAGGAGGTGAGAATAGCAAAGTCCGTCCTCTTCCCGCAGGTGGAAATATCTGCGGTCGGCGCCGTCATAGACGACGACCAGGCCAGGGCGAGCCTCGGGACCCGGGCTGAACGGACCCTTGCCGGTTCCGCGACGCTCACCCAGCTCATCTACTCCGATGATGCCTGGTCGAACTTCGGCGTCTCGCGCAGCGTCCAGATGAGCCGGGAAGAGGAGCGCGAGCGGCTCCGGCTCGACATCACGCTCGAATCTTCCCTCAACTACCTGAACCTTCTCAAGACGATAACGATCGAGGACATTCAGGAGGAGAACCTGAAGGTTACGAAGTCAAACCTGGAACTGGCCCGTTTTCGACAAATCATCGGATACTCGGGCCCATCAGACGTCTACCGCTGGGAAAGCGAGCTGGCAAACGACCGGATCGAGGTACTCCAGGCTATAGCCCAGAGAAGGGTGAGCGAAATCGCCCTGAACCGGCTACTGCACCGGCCCCTCGAGGAGGAGGTCGTTACTGAAGAAACGAGCGTCTACGACCCGGAACTCATAATCAGCGAAGAACGCCTGTTCGACTACGTGGACAACCCGGACGATTTCGGCATCTTCCGGAATTTCGTCGTGCAGGAAGGCATCCTCGCGGCACCGGAACTAAGGAGCATCGACGCGGCCATTGCCGCCGAGCAGAGAATCCTCCTCGCGGCGAAACGGGCCTTCTGGCTCCCCACCTTCTCTCTTCAGGCCGATGTTACACAGATCCTTTCTGAAGAGGGCGAGGGATCGGACCCTTCCCTCACCGGAGTGCTTCCGGTATCCCTTCCCCGGGCGGACGACACGGACTGGACCATCTCAGTCCTGGCCACGTTTCCCCTGTTGGAAGGTGGCGCGAAGAGGGCTGAACTCAAACGCTCGACGGAAGAGCTGGCAAGGCTCAGGTTAGACCGCATGGCCACTGTCGAGAGGGTCGAGGAGCGCATACGGGCGACTCTCCAGGTTGCTGGCGCATCCTACACGAGCATAAGGCTCTCCAGGGATGCAGCCGTCGCCGCCCGGAAAAACCTGGAGATAATCACCGACTCCTACTCCCAGGGGGCGGTGGGTATCCTGGAGCTCCTAGACGCCCAAAACGCATCTCTCGTGGCGGACCTTCAGGCGGCAAACGCCGTGACCGACTTTATGATAGCCCTCATGAACGTGCAACGAGCCCAGGGAAGGTTCGATTTCTTCCAGACCCCGGAAGAGCGGGAGGATTGGTTCAGGCGACTCGATGAATTCTTCCTGAGAGAGAAAGCACTGAAAAATTGAACGTCTTGAGAATTGGCGTTTATCCTTCATGCTTTTACGTGTCAGAACCGCCGGCCCCACTTTTCGGGATTCGGTTGCACCCGTTCCAGATGAAAACCATCCTAATTGAGGGCGGATCAATCACCCTGCAGGTGAGGGAAAATCGGATCGGCAAGGAAAAATACCGGGCAAACCGAATAACCAAATGCCCGGCGAATGATAGGACCTATGAAACCACGGAAGAAGACTCTATTCCGGTTGCTGGGAGCCACGGGTGCTCTATTCGCGCTCATCATCGCGCTGCAGCTCGCGGCAAGCGGATACGTAAGCTCTGAACAGGGAAAATCCAGGATCGTTGCTTTCATCTCCAGCAATATCGGAGCCGGAGTGGACTATGGCGAGGCAGCCCTGTCCTTCATACCCATTCCCCGCGTGAAGGTCAACCGGGGGTCCATCGCCATTCCCGGCAGGGTGGAGGGCACCTTCCGGGAATTGACCGTGTACCCGTACATCTTCTCCCTTCTTGCGGGAAGGGTGAAAATTGCAAAGCTCGAGCTTTCCGCCCCCGGGTTAACGGTGGCGCTTCCAGAGAATCTCTTGTCAGAAACGAAGGACAAACCGGCCGCCTCGGCAACTGTCGAGGAACATGTGGACGGACTGCTGAAAGCCCTCGCGCAGGTCGCCCCTGGCTTATCCGTGGCTGTTGAAAATGGCAGCCTGGATATAAGAAGGAAAGAGGAGCTTCTCTTCTCTTTCCGGGAATTTCGCGGGGCCGCCGATTTGGCACCGGGCGAACTGGTGATTCATTTCGGCTCTACATCCAATATCTGGGAGCGAATCTCGGTGATGGGGAGGCTGGATCCGAAGAACCTCCGGGGAGACTTGGAAGTCGAGCTTTTCGATTTCAGGCCCCGGATACCTGCAGATCTATTTTTGCCCCGGATTCCGCTGAGAGTAGGAAAATCCCATATTAACCTGCATTTGCAAGCAAAAATGGACGGCCTTTCGAACGTGGAGGCAGGCCTGACCGGTTCGATTCCCTCCCTGGAGCTCTCGAAGGGAAAAAAGAGGGTGGTAGTATCGGCGGAGAAACTCATGGCCGCATTCCGGATGGACGAAGGGGGAGTCTCTGCTACACTATCCTCCCTTGACCTCAGCTCTCCCCCTCTCAGCATGACCGGCCAATTTTTAGCCGACAGCGCATCCTCGAAGATACGCGCTGAGCTCACCGGCGAAAACGTGGATGTAGACGCCCTGCGAATTGCAGCACTTGCACTGGCCGGTGACGTTCCCCTCGTGCAGGACATTTTCAGGTTCGTCAAGGGCGGTACGGTTCCCCGCATAACCGTCGAGAGTCAGGGAAAGAATATGGACGAACTGGGCAAGACGGAGAGCTTCAGGATCGAGGGAACCCTCGCCGGAGGAAAGATATCGATCCCTGGACCGAAGCTGGATCTCCATGACGTCAGAGGAGACGCGGTCATATCCAAGGGGATTCTCTATGGTAAAAACTGCGAAGGACGCTACAGAGGATCGTGGGGCCGGGAGGGAACCCTTACGGTAGGCCTCGAGGGATCCGACGCCCCGCTTCACCTGGATATCATGGTGGAAGCGGATCTTGCAGAGCTTCCAGAGGTCCTCTCGCGGCTCGTGGAGAATGAGAGGTTCTTGCAAGAGATATCCCTTCTTGAAAACGTCAAAGGCCAGGCCCGTGGAAGGTTGATCCTCGGCGAGAGCACAGACAGGGTAGCCGCCAAGGTGGACGTTTCAAAGTTTACCCTTTCAACCCGTTACAGGCGTGTTCCCTATCCCATCAAAGTTACGGGAGGTCATTTCTATTACGACGAGACCGAAATCAGAGCGAGAAATCTTCGCGGCACGGTGGGAAAGTCCTCATTTTCCGGCTTAACGGGCAGGCTGAACCAGGAAAAAGAGCCGATCATCGAAATTACCTCCTGGAAGCCCGTTCTTGCCCTGGGCGAAATCTACGCCTGGCTCTCACCCTTAAAAGATCTGGCCACGGCATTTACCGACTTCAAGCCAAGGGAGGGAATCGTAGTTCTTTCTTCAGCAAACCTCAAAGGTCCTCTGCTCATTCCTGCAGAATGGCATTTCAAAGCGGAAGGAGTGATGCAAAATGTCCTCGTGGATCTTACGCTCTTTGAGGCTCCCGTAACGGTCAAATCCGGAAAAATCGTCGCTGACAAGGAGAAACTCTCTTTCACCGATGCTCAGGGGACGCTCCGGGACGCTTCCTTCAGGGCGTCGGGGGTGATCAACGGCTACATGGAAAAGGTTCGCAAAGCCGATTTGGCGTTTCTCGGAGAACTGGGCCCGGAAGCGACGAACTGGTTCTCCGATCTCGTCAACCTGCCGGACCAGCTCAGAGTCAGGCCTCCCCTTTCTCTTTCACAGGCCCACCTGACATATGAGAGGGATTCCGCGATATCCTTCAAGGGGGACTTCGCCATAAAGAGCGGTACGAGAGCGACGCTCGATATGCATCAAAGCCCCGGGAAGCTGGTGATCGAAAATCTCATGATACGGGACGAGCAGTCCCGTGCAGTCCATACGCTCAACCTCACCGATGATTCGCTGGGCCTTACGTTTCAAGGAAACCTCACTCCCACGACACTGAACCGGATTTTCGTAAACAATCCGTTCCCCAACGGCTCATTCAAGGGGGATTTCATAGCCGACATCCCGCTCAACCGGCCCACGGGCTCAACGGCGAGGGGGAAACTCGAGGGGAGAGACCTCGTCTTTCCCGTGAAGCTGAGCAAGCCGCTCTTTATCCGCACGATAAACCTCGAAGCAACGGAGAGCGAGTTCCGGTTGAATTCTGGCGACTTTACCTGGGGGGACAGGGATATCTCTCTCACGGGGAGCGCTGTGACCTCCGGTGAAGGGGTAACCCTCGATATGGATCTCACCGCCGAACGGGTCGAATGGGAGAACCTGAAGAGTGCCCTGAAAGGGGATGAAGAGCCCGAGGGAGAACGCGATCGAGCCGACAAGGAGGCGGGTGAGGATTGGAACCTGCCTATCAGGGGAACAATCCGTTTCAGGACGGATAGTTTCAACCTGGAAGGATATACCTGGAGCCCCCTTCAGGCAGATGTCACGTTTGAGCGGGAGGGTGTAAACGTGGCGGTCAAAGATGCCGTCCTGTGCGGTATTTCCACCCCCGGAACCCTCGAGGTAAGCCAGAGGGGGCTTGCACTCGATTTCCGGCCGGCCGCAAGGGATCAGGAACTCGGACCCGCTTACGCCTGTCTCCTCGGTAAAGAGGGAGTTATCACAGGGACTTTCGACCTGGGCGGAGAGGTGTCCGGCGGGGGAAAGATAGATGGTCTGTTACGGTCACTTTCCGGCACCCTGGAATTGTCAGCAAGGAAGGGGCGTATTTTCGAGGGTGGGGCCGTTGCGAAAATCATAAGCTTTTTAAACGTCACCGAAGTCTACCGGGGAGTGGTTCCCAGCGCGAAAGAGGGGTTTGATTACAAGTCCATAACGTATAAAGGCACGTTAAAAGAGGGCAAATTCATGATTGATGAAGCCATCATCGACGGAACTACCATGCAAATAGCCGGCGTGGGTCATATCGATTACCTGGAAAAAAAGTATGACCTCAAGGTCCTCGTGTCCCCCCTGAAAACGGTGGACTCCATCGTCAAGTTGATCCCGCTGGTAAATTACATTTTCGGTGGAACCCTCGTTACCATACCGGTCAAGGTCACGGGCGATTTGGATAACCCGAAGGTCTCCTACATGCCCGCTTCCGCTGTCGGTTCCGGCCTGCTGGGTATAGTCACGAATACGCTGAAAGCCCCGGTCAAGCTGATCGACCCACTCATTCACGATCAAAAAGAGGAGGAGGAAAAGAAAGGGAAGTAGCCTTTATTGACAACTACAGGCCCACGATTTCGAAGATAGTGGAAGGCAAAAAAAGGGCGCAGCGTGGTTGTTCACTGCGCCCCGAGAACCGTCTCTATGGAATCAGAAGGTGTAGGTAACGAGAATCCCCCCCATAAACTGGTTTTCGCTCCCCTCGTCATCGACGACGGGGCTGTCCGCCGCATCCCCCAGCAGCCTCGTATATGTCACTGCGAATACCAGGTTCCACTCCCGTGACAGGCTGTAGACATAAGACACGTCGACACCGGCATCCTTGAAGCCACCATCGGCATCGAACTGCCTGAGTCCGCTCCGGGAAGCGTTGTCGGCGTCTATGGAGAAGAAGCTGTCCATGTAGCTGCTGTCTGCATACGTCGTGAATGCGCCGATGCGGAAGTTGTTTTCCCGGTCGATCGGGTAGTTGTACGATACCTTCAGCCTGGCAAGGGTACCGTCGTGGCCGTCGCTCACGTCGGTCACAGCGCCTATGATGAAGGCCCAGTCTTCGATCCTGTAAGCCGCGTAGCCGCCCAGCTCGAACGACTCGTCAACGTCGCGAAGCCGGTCGACCTTGTTGTTGTCCACGTCGTCCCGTCCCCCGTTGTAACGCACCACCGGGCCCAGCTCGAAGCTGTTTTTCTCGAGCACGTTCGCCCGGATCATTCTTCCATTCAGTTCAATGTGTCTTCCCGATCTCCAGTGGACCCTCGCGAAGGGAAAGGGAACGAACTCGGTGTCGCTTGAACCCTCATAGTCCGGGACAAACCCCGGCCCCAGCCCGACGGTCCAGACCACGTCCTTCCTTGACGCCTCCTCAGCGCCCCTGGTGGCCCCTTCAATCTCCGGGAGCCCCTCCAGGTTGTTAGCTCCGGCGAAGGAAGTGCCCGCTTGCACCACTGCGACCAATCCTATTAACACGGCAATGAATAGTCTCTTCATCTCATCCTCCTCCCGTTGATGTTAGAAGAACTGGCAGCGTTACCTGTCCGCAACTATCTGGTTTTCCATGATATCAGGATTTCAGTTTACCGGGAAGAGGCATCTCTGATAGATGCAGCAATATCTTCGCTCAGCTTTCCGAGAAGGCGGCTCTGGGCCGCAACGAAATCCCCGTAACCAGCCCCGCCCGCCGACTCGATATACCGGCCCGATCTTTTCTCGAAAACCTCTTTCCAGTCAACCCCGGTCACAACCCAGCGGGCGTGCAGGACTACATCGCCTCCCAGGACACCATCCAGGCGGGTGATATCCACCGTTACCGCAAAGTCGAGAGGGATATTCGGCATCCAGGGGTACACGTACACCTTGTCAGTGGGCAGGAGAAGCGACAGGTTTTCAGCGATCACCCCGGCCACGTCTTCCTGGAGAGCCCCTCCCCACCTGTCGAATTTAGCCACGACGAGCTCGTTCTGACCGCCCCGGCTTACGATCTGGGGACGGTTCAGGTATCCGGGGACCTTCACCGGACCGATGCCGATAGCGATGTCACTGCCGGTTTTTGTCTCTGCCTTCGGCTGGCTCGCATCCTTCAGCGAACTCAGGATGTAATATCTCGTTGGTGCGGAGCGCCCGCATCCCGACAGTGTCAGTGCGGTTAAGAGCAGGGAAACGGACACTACCCCAACAAAGCGATTATCCATGTGTCATTCTCCTTTCGAGCCTTTCTTGCCCCGCACGAGGGTTTCGGGTTCCGTATCGATCGTTTCCGAGAGAATGCGCATCGAGCGGGCAGCAGCCGCAAGCTCCCTGAGCGCAGTGTTCAGTTCGTAAACGAGCCGCGCGTCCTTTGCCACCGACCCCTCCAAGCCCTTGAGGGTCTGCTCCATCTGACCCAGGGTTGCCCGGAGATCCGCAATCAGCTCGCCCGGAACGCCTTCTTCCATGGCGAGGGTCTTCTCGGCCTGAACGAGAGCGCCGCGGGCCGCTTCAGAGGTTCCCTTGACACTCGCCGCCAGGGGCTCAACCTGTGCGTTGACATCTTTCAGCAGCTTCCCGGCATCCTTCAGCGCCAGGTTCAGGTTTTTTACGCTCTCGGCCAATTCCGGCCTGTTGATGAAAGCGTTCAGTCCCCGGAGGGTGTCATCCAGATTCTGGAAAATTTCCTCGAAGGGGATATCCTGGAGCCGTTCGCTCAATTGCGCTATTGTTGAAGGGGTCGTCGGGAGCTCCACGTACTCGCTCTTAATATTCGCAAATTGGGGTTTCGTATCGGGGAAAAAGTCGAACCCGATCATCAACTGGCCCGTGACGAAACTCTGCATCTGCAGCTGGGCTCTCAGGCCCTTCTCGACGAGTAACGGCAACCTGCTCGGATCAGGCCTCACGTCTCCCACCCGGTGGATCGAGTCCTCCTCTAACTCGAAAATTACCTTGATAAAAACAGACACGTCGGCGGGATCGTAGCGGACTATGATATCCACCACCTCGCCCACTTTCACCCCCTTGAACATGACGGGTGCGCCGACGCTCAACCCTTTCACCGATGAGTCAAAGAACACCACGTACCTGGTCTTCTTGGAGAAGAACTTTCCCGAACCGAACAGCATGATGCCGGCCACGGCAAGGGCCAATGCACCGACGACGAAAGCCCCGATTACCGTCTTGCTCACTTTTGCAGCCATATCTCCCCTCGAATCATACGTTTATTTTTCAAACCAGGAAGTTTCGCCTCAAACGACACTGTTTTCACCGCCAAAATCCAATCAAATCCCCTCTCCTGCCTCCTCTCCACGGGTGAGGAAGGTCCTCACCTTCGGAACAGCCTTTGTAACCAGTTCATGGGGATCCCCCTCGGCGATCATGGTCCTGGTATCGACGTCGAGAAAAACGGAGTTGTTCCCCACGGCGAATATGCTCGCGAGCTCGTGGGTAACGATTACCACCGTCGCTCCGAGGCTGTCCCTGAGCTCGATGATGAGCTCATCCAGGTTCCTGGCGCTGATCGGGTCCAGCCCGGCCGAGGGCTCATCGAAAAAGAGGATCTCCGGGTCCAGGGCCATGGCCCTGGCGAGTCCCGCCCGTTTCTTCATGCCGCCGCTGATCTCTGAAGGATAGTAATCCTCGAACCCGGCGAGGCCCACGAGCTGGAGCTTCAGGGAAATGATCTCCCTGATCTGTGCCGGGCTGAGGTCCGTGTACTCTTCCAGGGGGAGCGCTATGTTCTCTGCGAGGGTCATGGAGCTCCAGAGGGCCCCGCTCTGGTAGAGGATGCCGAAATTCCTCTTCAATCTTTCCCTCTCCTCGTGGTCCACATCCCAGAAGCTGACCGCTTCGTAGAGCACCCTCCCCTTTGCAGGCTCCTTGAGCCCCACCAGGTGCCTGAGCAGCGTGCTCTTGCCGCAGCCGCTTCCACCCATGATGATGAAGATGTCGCCCCGGTAAATCGTGAAGTTGAGATCCCGCTGGAGAACGAAACTCCCGTAGGCCATGGTCAGGTCTTCGACTACTATGTGAGGCTCTCCTCTTTTCATCCCGCCCGCGAAGCTCCTCTATATGCCTATCACGTCACAGATGACCGTGATTATGGCCGTTGCGACGATGATGCTCACGATTCCCGTCACCACCGCCGAGGTCGTGGCACGCCCGACATCCGAGGCGCTTCGCCCGCACTGAATGCCGCGGAGGCAGCCGGCCAGGGAGACGAGCACGCCGAAAACCAGGCCCATGAAGAGGCCGATCCAGAAATCGTTCATGCTTATTGCAAGTCTGGTCTGGTTATAGTACTGCAGGAGCCCGATATCGAGCATGCCCACGCCCACGATCAGACCCCCCAGTATTCCCATGAGATTCGCATAGAGGCAGAGCAGCGGCATCATCAGGGTGAGGCCGAGCATGCGGGGGAGCACGAGAAACTCCATGGGGTCGATACCCATGGTTTCAAGGGCGTCGATCTCCTCGTTCACCTGCATCGTCCCGAGCTGGGCTGCAAATGCCGCGCCGGTGCGCCCCGCCATGATGATACCCGTCATGATGGCGGCCATCTCACGGACCATGGCGATACCCACGAGATTCGCAACGTAGAGCTGCGCGCCGAACATCTTCAGCTGAATCGCGCCGACAAAGGCCAGGATCAGGCCCACCAGGATACTGATGAGGGAGACGATGGGAAAGGCCAGGGCTCCTGTCTCCAGGATGACCAGGGCCAGGTCCGAACGGCGAAAGCGCGCCCTGCCCGTCAAGAACCTCATAAACGCCAGAGAGGCACTGCCGATAAACGCCGTGAACTCGATCGTGGATCGCCAGAATTCGACTGCAGAACCGCCGATTCTCGCGAGCACGTGAACTTTCACCGCTTCCTTGCGGGCCCCCGCCCTCTCGGGAACGGCAGTGGCAAGGTCCAAAAGCCGGTTTACTCCATCGGGAAGGCCGTCTCGTACGACCTCGACTTTTCTATCCGAGAACTGGCTGAATATCTTCAGGAGGAACGTGATGAGCGCCGAGTCCCACGCCGTCAACTCCTCCGTCTCGAAGGTAACTTTTTTCACGAGGGGACCGGATGAGACCTGCTTTTCCACTTCGCTCGCGGCGGGGATGGTGCTTCCCAGTTTCCACGTGCCCAGAAAACGGATCATCATCGTATCTTCGGCTGGCCTGGAAAAACCAAGCCCGCAATCCGTTTCTACCATAGCATCTGCCCTCGGTAAGCTAACCGGGCTTATAAGCCGTGAAAATGCTTTATTTCTAAACCAGATTTGGCAATCTCTTACCTCTTAGATTCACTTTTTTGCCATACGACTCAATTATTTGCATTTCGTTTTTGTTCTCTACCGGCCCGATGTCTCATCTCCCGGTGATTGAAGTCCCGGGTCCAGAGTCCGGGGTCCCGGGAAACCGGTTTCGCGTTTC
>WVXK01000007.1:30499-66332 GCA_011773515.1 Deltaproteobacteria bacterium | reverse complement strand
CTGTTTTCATTCCGCATTCCGCATTCCGCATTCCGAATTGCCACGGTTTATATATTCTCCCTCCTACTTAAAACCGTGCTGCTCATCCAGCCACTTCCGAAGCCTGCCGGCCCAGAACCGGAAGGCCCCCTCGGCGGCACCCCACTTGGTCATGCCCTCAAGCTTTCCCCCGGCTTTCCTATCGATCGCCGCCGCGAGCCGCTCACCTGTCAGGGAGTCGAGGATCTCCGCCTCCATGGATGCCTCTCCTACACCCGCGCTTTTTCCCGCAGAACCCTTTTTTATGGTGGTGATAGCCAGGCCGACGGGCATGATCGTTGAAACGCTGTCTACCCCGGGTTTGCTCGCCACCACGTCGGTGACGGCTATACGAAGCCTGAAAACGTCGGGGCCCGGTTCCTCGACGAGGGGGTATGCATTCCCAAGGGCATCCACCAGTGCCCGGTGGAAAGCGTTGGAGAGCTCCGCCATCTCGTCGGGGTGGATACCCCGGTAATCGGCATCCTTCTTCAACCAGAAGACCACATGGTCCACCATGACCTTGGTATACTTTTTAAAATCGGTCCCTTCCCTGATGTAGACGAGGTCGGCACCGCCTTCGGGCCCCTTTCTGAAGGGGGGATATTCCTCAAGGAACCCGGAGTAGGACCTCTGATGCGAGGCGCAACCAGCCGCCCCTGCAAGGGATAGGACGATTGCCACCGCCACAAGGAGCCTCCGCGGTTTTATCATGGGACATTCCTCCATTAAGGGTTGTCCTGTTTGCCGGGAGCTTCCTACCTGCGCCGATACCGGTAGTACCGGTCGTCGTAGTAATAGTAGTATCGATCCCGGTCATACTGGTACTGCAACTCCATCCTCCTCTTTTCCGACTCCATCTGCTTCTTGTAGATCTCTTCCCTCTGTTTCTTATCCTCTTCCGTCTCTTTCTTCAGCTCCGCCTGCAGTGACTCTTTTTCCCTGCCTATCTCCTCGGTTACCGATTTCAGCAGATCCTGCCTCTTCAAAATAATGTCCCTGGCCTCTTCGTCGGTAACGTTCATGCCCACGACGAACCCGGGGGCCACGGCAACAGCCTTGGCCTTTTCCACGTCCACGTAGATCTCATCCGAATAGACGTTCACCACCTTCCCCGTTGCAACCATGTTCCCCCGGGGGTCGTATACCGAGACATCTGCATCCTTTTCGAAGACACCCTTGAGGGGCATAACGAGAACCCGTGAATCGACCCCCGTCTTGCGGACAACCACCCCCCCTGCCCGTTCAGCCTCTGGCGCTTTCGGTGTAAACCACTTCCTGGAAATATTCCCCCCTTCGCCGCTTTTTTCCAAATCGAGGAGCACGCTGTTTACGAAATCCAAAAACTGCGTCTCCCCCTTTCTGATCCCGAGACCGTAGGGTTCCTCTGAAATGCGCACGGGGAGGATCTCGAACTCCCCGGGAGGGAGTTTTCCGAGTATGCTAACCAGTATCGGCTCATCAGTCGTCACGGCATCCACCTCCCCTTTCAGCAGGGCCTGGCCGGCCTGAAAATAGTCCTCGAAAGTGAGGATGGTAGCGCCGGGCAGCGCATCTTTCGCGTTCAGCTCGGAGGTCGACCCTTTTGCCGTCCCGATCCTCTTCTTTTCGAGGTCTTTCAGGGAACCGGCCGAACCTTTCTTCACCAGGAAGGACTGGCCGGTGAGAAAGTAGGTGCGGCTGAAATCGATGATTCGCTCCCTGTCAGCGGTCCTGGTCATCGTCGCGGCGATCAAGTCGACCTCTTTATCGATGAGTCTCGAGATCCGGTTCTCAGAGGTAACGGGTTTGAGCTTGAGCGTAACACCGAGCCTCTCCGCAATTGCCCTTGCGAAGTCGACGTCATAACCCACGACCTCACCCGAATCCATGTCGATGAACCCGAAGGGCGGCGTAAAGAACTTCACTCCAACAACGAGGACCCCCTTCTTTTTCACCTCATCGAGGGTATCACCGGCAAAGGCGAAACTTATCAGGGAGCCGATAATGACGAGCATGGTCAGAACCCGGGCTGTTTTCTTCATAACACTCTCCTTTCGGTTTTTATAACGAAGGTACTCTCGTACCGCAGAAAAGACACATCTGTTTGTTATGTCTCTGTATTATGGTCGAAATTGCCCTGTATATCAATCAGGTAGCGAAAAATATCCGCACAGGCCTACCCCGGTTCCGCCTGAAAACGATGGGCTTTTGCATGCAACAGCGGCACTTTTTCAGCATCTTATAAATGCGCACAAATGGAAGAGAATGGACAAAAGGAGAAAGACATGATGAGAGACAGGGTAAAGGAGCTCAAGGTCAGCCTTCAGGAAAAAATATCACACGCCCATGCCCACATCGAACAGGCAAAGGCAGACGTCGAATCAACCGCCACGAAGGCCAGGTCCGATATCGAACGGAAAATAAAGGAGGCACGGAGTAACCTGGACACGCAAAAAGAGGCGGCCGGAAAAGCCCGGGACAAATTCTACAGCAAAGTGTCCGAAACGAAGGAAAAAATAGAAGCCAGAGTCGTAGAGCTCAAGTCCAGCATTTCCGCCAAGCATGAAAAAATAAGCATCGAAAGGGCCGTGGCAAAGGCGGAAAAGGCAGAGGCATACGCCGAAAAGATGTACGGGCTGGCCCTCGTGCAAATCGCCGAAGCGGAGCTGGCGGCACTTGAAGCCGTCGCAGCCAGGCAGGAAGCCGATGAGCTTCTCGCAAGGGACCGGGAGGAGAGCTGAGCTGGCTCCCGACGATTCCCGCACCGGGTTTCCCGGCAGTTCCAGGCCCGGGTCCCCCAATCTGCGGGCCGGTGCCTTATCCAGGCTGACCCAAGGCTCTGTATAGTTATCCCCGTCCGCCGCGTAAATGCCTTGATTTAGCGTTCGCCCCCGGTTATTCAGCCCGCCATGACCGGAGATAAGGGCGATCCTTCCTTCGTGAAGAACCCACCGCCATGCTCAATGGACCAAAAGAGCCCCTTACCGAGGCAGGCAATCGGTCATTCCCTTCATTTCTCGGGAAGAAAGGTTACAATAATAGCGTCAGCAGCAAAGGCTGATCTGTCTTTTGATCTCTTTTTGAATGACAGGGGAAGAACACCGATGAGAGAAGGAAAATCGTCCCTCTCAAAGACGGGTGCGGGAAGTGGACTGATCCTCGTTCTCCTTCTCGCCCTCTTTTGTTGTCCAGGCAGTGCACTTGCGTCGTTGTCCGTAAAGGTAACGGTAGAAGGGATTACGGGTCCCCTTCTGGACAACGTCATGAAATACCTGAGCCTGGAGCAGCAGAAGACCGATCCCGCTCTCACTGACGGGATCGTCAGGAGACTCCACGGGAGGGCGGAGAAGGAGATCCAGTCAGCCCTCCAGCCTTTCGGCTATTACAACCCGTCAGTCAGCAAAGATTTAAAACGAGAAGATGCCGTCTGGCATGCCAGGTACGTGATCGACCCGGGGGTTGCCGTGACGGTAACAGAGCTGGACCTCATGTTGAAGGGCCCGGGGGGGGAGGACGGTGAGTTTAAAAAACTGGTGGGTGATTTTCCCGTGAAGGTGGGGGATACCCTGGTACACTCCCGGTACGAGGAGGGGAAAAAGGCGCTGCTGGATCTGGCCTTGAACCGCGGCTACCTCGATGCCCGCTTTGCGCTGAGCCGCCTCGAGGTCTACCCGGAAAAAAACAGCGCCAGGGTTATACTCCATTTCGACACAGGGGCAAGATACCGCTTCGGTGAGGTCAGCTTCGAGCAGGACACGTTTAATCCCGCCTTTTTGCAACGCTTCGTCCGCATAGAGAGGGGAGACCCCTTCACCCTGTCGGACATCACGGCGCTGCAGAATTCCTTGAGAAACAGCGATTATTTCAGCGACATCGATATACAGTACCGGCGTGATCTTGCAAAGGAGCGCGAGGTGCCGGTGGAGGTAAAACTCGTGCCCCGAAAACGGAATGCCTACGGATTGGGGATAGGATTCGGAACGGATACGGGAATTCGCGGAAGCCTGGGGTGGACCAACCGGCGTATCAATGAGTGGGGGCACAGATCGCTCGTTGCCCTCAGGGTTTCGGAGATAAAATCGAGCCTGAGCGGCAGGTATACCGTGCCCCTCTCGAAACCGAGCACCGATAGTCGTGTGTATACGGCCGGCTACTTCAAGGAAAATCCCGACACGAGCGACTCCGAGATGTTCATGGCCGGTTTGAGTTTCAACCACCTCTACGGCAGGTGGAGAAGGACGCTGTTTTTGAATTACGAGAGGGAAGATTTCACCGTCGGCAGCGATTCGGGTCAGTCGGACCTCATAGTTCCCGGTGCGAGCTGGACCTACACGAAAGCGGACGACACCGTATATACGACCCTCGGTTGGCGGGTTCTCTTCGAAATCAAAGGGGCCTTCGAAGACTTCGTATCCGATTTGACCTTCCTGCAGTTCCTCCTGCATCCGAAGTTCATTTACGGGCTGGGGGGGTTTGGCAGGATCATCCTCCGGGGGGAAGGCGGAACGATCCTCATCGACAACTTCTCAGAGCTGCCGGCTTCCCATCGGTTCTTTGCCGGCGGTGACCAGAGCGTCAGGGGATACAAGTACAAGGACCTCGGTCCCGTCGACCAAAACGGGGACGTTATCGGCGGGAAACACATCCTCGTGGGAAGCATCGAATACGAGCAGAGGCTGTTTGAAAAGTGGAGCGCTGCCATCTTCTACGACGTGGGAAACGCAATCAACAGGCTCTCCGACCCATACAAAGAGGGAGCGGGTTTCGGCATAAGGTGGATATCGCCCGTGGGGCTCTTCCGCCTGGACCTTGCATTTGCCCTCAGCAGACCGGGCGACCCCCTGAGGCTCCACCTGACGATAGGGCCCGACCTATGAGGAAAAAGATCCTGCTCACACTCCTGGTACTGCTCGTCGCCATCATCGTCGGCATCGGCTACCTGGCATCTTCGGAAGCCGGTCTGCGCTGGGTCTTCGCAAAATCAGCCGGTCTCGTTCCCGGCGAGATATCGGTACAATCTCTTGACGGTCGGCTTGTCGGCCCCATTTCCGTCAGGGGCCTCTCCTACAATGCAGAGGATCTGCGCATCCACCTCGACGAATTGTTCATAGACTGGGATCCCGCAGATTTATTCACCCTGAGAGTTCACGTAACGCGGCTCGAGGCTTCCGGATTGACGCTAACGAGCGGAGGGGCAGATGAAGGTTCTCCTTCCAAGGTAGAGCTTCCCGACATCAGGCTGCCGGTTAAGATCGAAATCGACGGCGCCAGGATCGAAAACCTGACCGTCGAGGATCAGGCCGAAGGCTCCACATTTACGGTAACCCGGGTATCCCTCGGCGCACGCGGAGCAGGCGACCTTATCCGGATCAATCACCTGCGGGTAGAGTCGCATCTGGTTAAGGTCTCGCTGGAAGGAGAAATCAGGCCCAGGAGGGATTATCCACTCGACATCCTAGTCGACTGGAACCTCAAGCCGCCGGGATACTCCCCCCTTCGCGGTTCCGGCTCGCTTTCCGGATCCCTCGGGGAGCTGCACGTAACCCAGGAGATCCTTGCGCCCCGCAGCGCAAAGCTTTCCGGGACCATCGAGGACCCGTTCGGCGAGATACGGTGGAAAGCATCCCTTGCCCTCGATCAACTTCACGCACAAAACGTCAATGAGTCGTGGCCACCCGTTACGCTGACCGCAAGGCTGGGGGGATCGGGAAACCTGGCCGTTTTTGACCTTTCCGGCTCTTTTACTGCGTCGGAGCCCGGGTACGGAGACATATCGGGGCAATTTCTCGCCCGAAACAGAAACGGCGACTGGATGCTGGATCGTCTCCTCTTAAACAGGCCCGGTACCGACCTGGAGATCATGGTGAGCGGGCACTACACCTCTACCGGAGGCCTTTCAACCTTTTCGGTCGCAGGGGAGTGGAAACACTTCACCTGGCCTCTTGATCCAAAAGAAGCCTCCCTTGTGAGCCCCGAAGGAAAGCTCAGCGCGAAGGGGGCCCCCGATGATTATTCATTCCGTGCCGAAACCCGGCTGCTGGGCGAAGAGATACCGGAGGGCCGGTGGGCACTGGAGGGAAAGGGGAACTTGAAAGAGATCCACCTTGGCAGTCTCAAAGCAGCAATCCTGGACGGGGATCTGTCCGGGAGAGGGATGGTGAGGTGGGAGCCGGAAACTGCATGGAGCATGACGCTGGAGGGAAACGGGATAGACCCGGGGGCCATGTGGGCCGAATGGGGCGGCAGGGTCGATTTCAATACCAGGTCAGAGGGGTCGATAGCGGAGGGGAAGCCAGAAATCACACTAACCATAGACGGGGTGAAGGGGCAGCTGCGCGGATACCCCCTCGACGGCGCCGGGGACCTGTATGTTTCTGGCAACCGCTACACGCTTTCCCGCCTGGAAATTCATTCCGGGAAGGCACTGTTTGCCGCCTCCGGGGGCCTTTCAGAGACATGGAACCTGAAATGGGAAGTCGACGCCCCCGATCTTTCGGAAATTCTACCCGGAGGAAAGGGTTCGTTGAAGGGAAAAGGAGAGATATCGGGACACCAGCGGATGCCTGCGATCAGAGCGAGCCTGAGAGGAAAGGATATCGCCGTTAAAACCGCCGGGGCAAAGGAGGCTCTCCTTGATCTCAAACTCGACCTCCAGGATGCGGGGGAATCCCGGATAGACGTCGAGGGGAGCGAGGTAACGGCTGGGCCCCGGAAAATAGATGCGTTTGCCCTTCGAGGCTCCGGAAAGATGGCCGCCCATAATCTGCTCCTCACCGTCAAAAGCGCAGGCGAAACCCTGAGGATCGAACTCGCCGGGAGATACGCTGATCGACACTGGGAGGGAGAGCTCGAGGGGGCGGATCTTTCCTCCCCCCAACTCGGTGATTGGGCACTTTTGAAGCCAGAGACAGTCTCGCTATCGCCTGCAAAAATTCAGACCGGCGATCTCTGCCTCGTGCGTGATTCGGCCCGTGTGTGCATGAAGTCGGAGTGGGAAGGGGCAAAGGGGCTGCAGGCGCAGGCGTCGATCATAAACCTCCCTCTCGATCTTCTCGGTTACTCCCTGCCGGGGAATCTGAACCTTGCGGGACACCTGAACGGGAAAGCGGAAGTGTCCTACACGGATGATGACTCTGTGAAAGGTGAGATCGCACTCGGTGTGTCATCCGGGTCGATCTCGTACACAGCAGATGAGGACAGGGATGTGCAGATCACCTTTCAGGGGGGGAATTTCGATGCCCGCCTCGACGAGAGTGAGCTCACGGCAACCCTCGACATATCGCTGATGGAGGAGGATGGTATCAAAGGCTCCCTGACGCTGCCCCGCTTTTCCCCCGGCGAGATTCGACCCGAGACGCAGGAGCTTGCGGGACATGCGCAGGTGCGGTTGAAGGAGTCCGGCCTGATTCCCGCCCTCTTCGAGGAACTGACAAATACCGCCGGCACCATGAAAGCCCGGCTAGAATTCTCAGGAACACTTGCTCGCCCCCTTATCACGGGGGAGCTTGCGCTGGATAACGTGGCTGCGGATATATCCACGCTCGGCATACGGGTAGAGGATACGCGGCTTTCAGCCTCAAGCGATGGAAGCGGCATCATCTCCTTTGACGGGGAGGCACGGTCCAACCAGGGAACTCTGCGCATAAAGGGCACCACCCGGATATATCCCCGCAGAGACCTGGATGCAAGCATCGACATCAAGGGCGAGAGTTTCGAGGTCCTCAAGACCCCCCAGCTGTGGTGCCTGCTCTCTCCGGACCTCGAGGTCCGCCTGCGGGGAAACAGCCTCAGCGTAGAGGGGGAAGTTGCGATACCGCAAGCGACCATCGAACCGCGAGACCTTTCAGGCGCCGCTTCGCCATCGAAAGACGCCGTTGTCGTCAGTGAGGCGGGGAAGGAAAAAGACGAGGGTAAACTGAGCGTAAACGCGCGGGTAAGGTTGACCCTCGGCGACAAGGTAACCTTTGACGGATTCGGGCTCACCGGACGCCTCTCAGGGAGTGTCCTGGCGGTGGAAGAACCAGAGACACTGACCACCGGAACTGGTGAACTGCGGATTCTGGACGGTAAATACGAAGCCTACGGACAGAAACTGGATATTCAAAGAGGACGGGCAATATTTGCCGGGGGCCTCATCGAGGATCCCTTTCTCGATGTGAGGGCGGTCAGGAAAATTGGGGAGGTGGTGGCGGGGGTGGAGGTAACGGGAACCGTGAAGTCTCCCAAAACGTCACTCTTTTCAAGCCCCGTTATGGATCAGGGCGACGTGCTTTCCTATCTTCTGCTGGGAAAGCCATTGACAGGCGCATCGAGCAGCGAAGGCCAGAAGCTCCAGGCAGCTGCCCTTACAGCCGGGCTTTCCGGGGGTGAGTTCCTGGCCAGAGATATAGGTTCGCAGTTTGGCCTCGATGAGGTTGCCGTCGAACAGGGGGAGGAAGGGGCAAGCGTCGTCCTGGGCAAGTACCTGTCTCCGAAGCTCTACGTGGGCTACGGCGTCGGGCTGTTCGAACCGATCAGCACCTACCGGATCCGTTACCACATAAGCAGCAAATGGCTCGTTCAAACGGAGCACGGCACCGAGACCGGCGCGGACCTGTTCTATCGCATAGAAAAATAGTCATGAAAGAACGAAACTCCGGGGAAGTTGTAGTTGACGAAGTACTGAAGGAGGAACTGTTTCACGCTCCGGCGGTCGTCCTCACCGGCGAAAGACCAGGGCATTGCCGGCCAGTACCCCGATCACCCAGGGGGGCGGCATGGTCAGCGCAGCGGCCGAGGGCCCGATGCTCCACTTCTCCGAGCCGCTCATCGGTAGCGGTGGGAAGGACCAGTGCGGGGCCCGCCCCCCCATATTAGCTTTGCTGGCCCTGCAGGAGAGAAGAAAAGAGTGGGGTTTACGTCCCCGAGTCCTTATTTGCTGCCCGTCCCCGGTAGAGTCTCCGGCTGATAGATCACCGGGGCGATGGTGCGGGCTACCAGGTTCCCTTGCTCGTTTAACCTCATGGGAATCACGGGCTGGATATTCAGCACGTTCTGTGTTTTTTCCCGGGGGCCGAAATTGAAGTTGGTGTTGTTCTGAAAAGGAAGGCTGATCAGGTCCGATACGGGGTTCTGCGTCTTTTTCGCCAGGTCTTCCGTCTCTCCGGCATATCCGGCAACGGCCACCGATACCAGGAGCATCAAAACGAGCAGAAAACACCTCATGGTTATCCTGAACATCTCCAAGATCTCCTGTCCTTTTTTAAGACAGTTTACTACTCAAAATCTCTCCTTAACGCTTTCTTCGCAATTTTTTCGCACCCATAACTCCGCATTTGAATCATAAAAAGCAAAGACGAAGGTAAAAATAGTCTGACAAACAGGAAACCGAAATATCCCATGGGTTATTTCGCCGTTTCAAAGCGCCTAAAAAACTTCCGGATAAATCGAACCACAAGGAGTATGGGTATGATTGTTTCGCTAACGACCGTTCTTTCTGCGATTCTATCTCTCGTTTTTTGCGTGACCACTTTCGCAGCTGCAGCCCTGAAATTTATCAATGAGAAGGTGGAAAAACGTCCGGCAGTGGCGGTCGTCTACTCCCACTCACACGCAGACCATTTCGGGCGTGTGCGCGGCGTCGTTGACGAGGCAGACGTTCGCAGCGGCAAAGTCAATATACCACGGGGGTAAGCAATGCAGGTCAAATCACTCCGTGAGTTCCTAAAGCTCGAGTCTGCAAGCGGAATTATCCTCATATTTGCTGCGACCCTGGCAATGCTCTTCAACAACTCATCACTTTCCCACATTTACGGGCTCTTTCTCGAGACCCCCGTAGAGGTTCGTGTCGGCTCGCTCAAAATTGCCAAACCCCTCCTTCTGTGGATCAACGACGGGCTGATGGCGATCTTCTTCCTCCTCGTTGGTCTTGAAGTCAAAAGGGAGATGCTCGAGGGCCAGCTTTCGAGCCTCCCACAGATTTCCATGCCCGGAATCGCCGCCCTGGGGGGTATGGTCGTTCCTGCCTTTATCTATGTTCTTCTGAACAGGGGGGACGCGGTTTCCCTGAACGGCTGGGCCATTCCTGCAGCCACGGACATCGCCTTCGCCCTGGGGATTATGGCGCTGCTCGGGGAGCGCGTTCCCACCGGGTTGAAACTCTTTCTGCTGGCTGTAGCGATCATCGACGACATCGGTGCGATCGTTATCATCGCAATCTTTTACTCAGGAGACCTCTCTCTTACCTCCTTCGCCTTCGCAGCGGTGGCCCTGGGGATTCTGGTCGGGCTCAACAGGATCCGGGTGACGCGGATAGCACCGTACATGGTCGTTGGCTTCATACTGTGGGTATGCGTTTTGAAGTCCGGGGTTCATGCCACACTCGCGGGAGTTCTCCTGGCCTTCTGCATTCCCATGAAAGGGAAAAACGAAGGGGAAGGCTCCCCGCTCGACCACCTGGAGCACAAGCTCCATCCCTGGGTCGCTTACATGATCATGCCGGTTTTCGCTTTTTCGAATGCCGGTGTTTCCCTGTCTGGCATATCCTTCAAGACCCTTTTCGCACCCGTGCCCCTCGGCATTGCCCTGGGCCTTCTCCTCGGGAAGCAGATCGGGGTTTTCGGTTTTGCCCGCCTGGGCGTCAGGATGGGCCTGGCAAAGCTGCCCGAAGATGTAACCTGGTCCCAGTTCTACGGCATGGCGGCCCTCTGCGGCGTCGGCTTCACCATGAGCCTCTTCATCGGCTCCCTGGCATTTGAGCACGGCGGGCCCGACTACGGAACGGCAGTGCGCCTGGGCGTTCTTACCGGGTCCATTCTGTCCGGAATTATCGGATTCGTCATCCTTCGGAAAGCTACAGCCAGGGAGATCGTGGAGCCCCAGCAGGACCCGGTACCCGAACGGGAATCCCATTGAGGGGAAGTTTTAAACAGGCCACTTCATATGTAAGGATTGGTGTATAAGTCGGTATTGTTGTAGAACAGCTGAAACTCGATCCCCGACGTTCTCAACAGGTCCTCGCCAAGGGGAACTTTCGACGCTGCCGAGAGCCGTAAAAACAATGGAATTCTGAGGTTGGATATGGCCCCCCTCGATAAGCGCCACGGCGCCGCCGAAACCGATGGTCTCGTTCCCGTAATTTAATTGTCACTCAGGAATGCGAAAATATTGATCCTCCCCCGAGTGGGCCTGGTTTCCGGCACTGCTCTCAGGGGACCGTGCACGCGCCGAACACGACGAACCCGAACCGGTCGCCCGATGCGGTCATGGTCATCTTACCCGTTTCCTCCCCGATTGTCACGCTCCATCCTCGTCCCTGCTGTCCCCCCTGGATGACGAGCGCCCCTCCCTCCTGCTCCATACGCTCGATTCCAACCTCCCGCGTCTCTTTACTTGGAAGGGTTCCCATTGCCGTTTTTCCCGCGAAATCTATCCTGATGAACTGCGGGATGTTTATGCCCTCCGCCGTGCTCTCCATGCAACCGTTCTCCGGTCCGCACTCGAAAACGTCGACCACCGCGCAGAGCAGGTTCGACGATCCGTCAAAAGCCGCAGATGCGGGCGAAACGAGCACAGCGACCATGAGCAAGGCGAATAAGATAGGGGCTGCTTTTCTCATAATGGCTCTCCTTTCGGTTCGATTTTCGTTGATTACAGCCGTGGACTGCGATTTCCGGCGAACATTACCCCGTGTCTTCTTTGCAGTGCCGGCTCTGCGCAAGGGATCGGGAGGTCACTTCACCGAATATCCCCGGCCTTCCAGGCAGGCGGAATAGGCCCGATTGTAACTCGCGCGATTCCGCTCGTAATTTGCCACCTGCTCATTGGCCCACTGCTCTTTCTTCTGCTCTTCCCGGGCTCTCTGGTCGCGCCTCCTCATGCCGCCGACCAGACCGCCTCCTGCAGCGCCGATTGCCGCCCCCTTGCCCGCGTCACCGGCTATCGCCCCGACTGCCAGCCCCGCAACGGCACCACGGGCTGCTCCGCGGGCCACACCACCCTCTTTTGCTTCTTTCCTGGGGGCCGGTTCGGTTGCCGTGGGACGCTGCATGGGGTCGAAACCCGACTGGTCCCTGGCCCACCGGTAGCATTCGAACTCGTCTTTCTCCTGCTGCTCCTTGCTCTGCCCCTGGGCTGGATAGACGACCAGTTCCTGGGCATGCGCAAGGTCCGCAGCCTGCCCGGCGATCCCGAGGAAAAAGAGGAGAAATACTCCCGTGACAACTGCAAAAATAAGCCTTTCGTTACTCTGTTTCCTCCTCATTGTCAGACCTCCGTTCTTTCTTGAAAAAAGGATTTTGTGCAAGTATGACGAGTATGAATTCATTGTCATAAGATTCACGACGGCCTCAACGCGATTCTCATCAATCTCCCACGCTCTGACTCCATCGAAAAGTTTCTTTTTTGCTCTCTGGCCCTGTATCAATTCTCTTGCCGGGCAGATGCCCGGTCACGTGGATCCAGTCACGAGGAGCGTGTCGCAGCGTATCCGCTCTGCCGGAGGGGGTGAAGGGGCATCGAAAAAGGGCATCCTTGGCGGTGAAGACCAGCGTTTCTTCAGGGTGTGGCGGCTCCGGCTCTCCTCGAGTTACGTTACGGGCAGACGCAGAGCTCACGGTGAAAGGGGAGGAAGGAGATGAGAAAAGTTACCTCCTTGGTGACGGATCCGCCGCGAGAACAGAGGGGAGCCCTGCGGCGCTCTTGTAGTCTTTCAGGAGCGAATGTTCCCGGCAATAATGCCGCCCGGGATGGGCAAAGAAACACGGGAAGACTCAAAGATTTGCTCAAAGCTGCAATTTTGAGCAAAGTGAAGAAACTTTTTACCACAGGCACTATCTAAAAGAAACACCGCTATTTAGAAACACCATGATAGACAGTGGTGTCATATCTCAATCACGACGAAAAGGAGGTCCAGGATGGTTACGGGTGGAAGAGGAAAGTGGAGTTATTCTCCCCAGTTGCTGGGAAAACTCCTGCTGGTGCTGATATCGGTCTCCATGCTCGGGTGTGTAGCCGCTGTGCCCGTCATAATTAAGATGGCCAGCTCCAAACACTACACAGCCACGGTACAGATGAAGACAGGGCCAGAGGACGTCTATCGAGCGGTTATTGCTGAACTCGAAAAGAAACCCGATGTGAAAATCGAAACACGGGATGACGAGAAATTTCTCGTCGAAGCTACAAAAGGGGAGATCTTCGCGAGCATCCATGCCGAACCCCTGAAGCGGGGAACCCAGCTGATCGTGACTGCCGATGCCGGCGGCAAGGATGAGGACAAAGACCTGGCCCTTCGCATCGTAAAAGCGGTGTGTGATTTAGTCGGCGAGCAGTGCAAAGCGCCCGAAGAGGGATAAGAAAAGTCTCGCGGACGGGATGATTTGCAACGGCGTTCGAGAAGTGTGTCCGTGTTAAAAGTTTTGACCTTCTTGATCGCCTATCTTTGCTCCTGAAAAACCGTCATCAGGTTTTCGATATTTCGGCGCACGGCGCTTAGGAAGTCTCCTTTATGCCGGAACGCTTGCACAGGGATCGAAGGCGACGCTATCGATCCACATCCTCTTCAGCTTTTCCGCGATCTACTCCTTCGGCTTCCTCTCCCAGTTCATCCGCTTCGCCGGATGAACTTTCAGGATATTGTTGAGTTCGAGCAACTGCTCCCCCGTCGGGATCCGGTCGGGTTCCCAGTGCACGCTTTTTTTACATTGAGATTGTACCGCCTGGCAGGGTACTGGTATACGGGGTGGGATGAGATGATGGGCAGCTTGCGGTTTATCGCGACGATTTCCTTACCTTTCCCGTCAAGGGCCACAAGGTCTTTTTCCAGGGACTCATAGTTCCGCTGAATAACCTCTTTGAAGCCGGGCTCTCTCCGGCTCAGCGCATCGGCAACCTCCTTCGCCTGTTTTGCAGCCAGGTCGAAGTCCAGCCAGGTGGTGGAGGCGATGTAGCTGTCCTTGAACTTTGCCGAGGTGTCCACCAAATTTGCCCGGGGGAGCGACACCTTATCAATCCACTTCGCGTAGCCCGCCCCGTTCAAGAGGATGAGATCGGCCTTCTGGTAGGCAACGATGGTCGGGATATCGGGAGACCAGCCGGCGGGGTCCGCATCCGGCGGGGCGGGAAAGACGACTTTCACGTGCTTTCCTGCAATGCGCCCGGTGAAGCACATAAGGGGATAGTTTACGACATAAACCGTTAATTTGTATGACGTCTCAGCAAAAACCCTCGTGAGGGAAAGGGGACAGACAAGAATAATCATCAATCCGAAAACGATGAATATGGTGATCAAACGAATCCCGCTGAACCTGCTCACCGGACCCGGCTTTAACCCAAATCGAAGCCCAACGCACCGTTGAAGAACAGGATGTAGTTCGAGTCGAAATCCCCTTTAAATCTTACTCCCTGCGCGGTCTGATCGGTCTCTCCCTTTCCCAGCCAGATAAAGCTGAACCCAACGGCATAAAATGGGGTTCCTTCACCACCACCGCCGTAGGACATCCCGAATCTTATCTGCTCGTCCAGCGGCAGGTCGACCGTGCGCTTGTCATCGTCCACGGGCGAAGTGTCATATCCCACGCCCATGGAGAACAAATTTTTATCGAGCTTATAGATCAGCCCGGCACCCACATGCCAGGTGTCATCAAACTCACGGTCAATCGTCTGGATAACCGCTGTCGGGCCTCCCGTTATCTGAAAGCGATTTGCGCTGAAGGCCGACCAGTCCTCCCAATCGGCGTCGAAGAGCAGCGTGAGCTTGTCCGAAACATTTAGTTTCAGGCCGACCTGGAAAAGCTGCGGGAAATCCCAGCTTATTTTCGCCCTGTCCAGCTGGGATGTGATCTGGTTGAGTATCGGGATCTGAACGTTGTTGAACTCGATCGGCCCCTCCAAATCGCTCTCTACCTCGGTTCGGTAGACGCACCCGAGCATGGCCCTGTCCGATATCTGCCAGGTCAGGCCCAGATATCCCTGAAAACCCCAATCATCGAGGCCATCAAAGTCAACTTCCCCATCGGGGGTTCCCGGCGCCAGCGCCGACTGGTTCAATGCAACCTGGTAATCCATCGTGGTGTAGAGAAGAGAAACGCCGATCCCGGCGGATACCCTGTCGCTTATCCTGTACCCAACAGCGGGATTGAGGCTCAAACCGGCAAGGGTCACTTTCGTCGCCGTGTAGCGCCCCACGAAATCCCTGCCGTAGTTTGCGCCCCCCCCGAGGGGGGCGGAAATGCCCATGCCCAGACGCCACTGGTCCGATAATACCTTTACCCCGTATATGCCGGGGATCGCCGTGGCCACCCCGGCGTTGTCCCCGTCGGTCCCTCCCCCATCGGCAATCGACGCGTCGAAGCGGACTTCGGGAAGCAGGAGCTGGACTCCCCCCATGAAAGCATCATTTTTGATGCCGGTCATGCCCGCCGGATTCGTAAAAACGGCGTCGGGTGTTTTGTTGTTCACCACGTTAAAAACACCGGCCGTCCCAACGCTGCCCGGTGAGGCAAGCTCGGAGAGATAGGCCCCGCCCGCAAAGGCTTGATGACAGATACACATCGAAATGACGAGAAAAAATGAATAAAGCGCCCACGTAATACTCTTTCCAGGCATGTCCCCCTCCCTTTACACCGGTATTTAATTGGCACCTCGCCTCAATTGGGCCAAGATCGTTCAATACTGGCCTTTTCCATTAAAGGTGAAAAAAAAACCCATTGCAACGTATAAAGCTCGCTGCTCGCGATAACCTTTTATGCTATAGCAAAGTATTTTCATCCTGTTGAGCTTGACGACTCAGCCCTCATCGGATAAACAGCGCACGGACAAGACTGTGGGCAAACTGGTTCACCGTCACCATCATGACACCGCACAGAAGTCCGCTGGCGGCCACTATGATCAAGATCTTTGCGCCGATAAGCCGGGCGGTGGTGGCGCGACGGCAGCCGAGCTCGAAGATCGTCTCCATCTCCCGCGGCCTGAGACGGAGCGATAACGCGAATACCAGGATGATGGCCATGACCGTCGCCAGCCCACCACGGATATGACCGCGTCGAGAACGTTCTTTATGCGAAAGATGCTCTGGAGGAGCCCGTCGATGACCTCTACGGGCCTCACGATCTGATGGCCCTCCTCGCCGGAGAGGTAGCGGCCGCGCAAAATCGTACCCGATTTGGCATCCTTCGGAACGGCAGCGACGGCCGTGATCGGATAGATCGACGAGTCCCCGTGAAAGTGAAAGGAGCCCACGTTCTCCCCGGTGATCTCCGTGAAGTGGTAGGGCTTTGCCCCCGCCGTCACGCTCGTATCGCTTCGCGAAAGGACCTCGGTATCGTCTTTTATCTTCGTCACATCCTCGTGGCCGTGGCCCAGACCCTGGATGATCCAGGCGGTTTTTATGTCCACGAAAACGGCAAGGTCGTCGGAGGTGTGGGACCTCCTCCCCGAAATAGAGCGTGTTCATGAGCAGGTCCAGCGAGCTGCCCTGCCCGCTCCCGGACCTCTCCGTCGAGATGCAGGGGGGCGGTGATACGGAAAACTCCGGGACATTCAGCCGGAACTCCCCGATAGGGTAGCGAAAGTTGAGAGTACTGATCTGGATGATCCTTTCCCTGTTCTCTCCGGGGTATCCTTACTAACGGATAAGACCGAAAAATTTCAGGCCATCCCTGATAAAGAGCCCTGAAAATATCAACAAGATAACGCCGAGCACGCGAAGGATATACACGTATGCGCTGCTCTTGAGAAAATCCTTGGACCTGTCAACCACCAGTGCTATCAGCACTTTCGATCCTATCAAACAGAGGTAGAATCCCAGTATGAAAGAAAATGCCGACAGGAAACTGTCTTCAAACGCTTTTAACGTAACAGGGGCACCCACTGCAATCCAGAAAAGATACGGATGGGGATTGAGAAAGTTGGTAATCACCCCTTTTCTCAGAGACCTGGGTTTGACTTTCCCAAGGTCCAGCTCAACCCCTTTAACGGTAATGCTCTCGCAGGCCAGATACCCGATAAAGGCTGCACCGAAAATAGAAATGATCCCCAGCAAAAGATCGGAGTGGGACAGTTTCGCGATAACATAGATCGACGCCATTACTATGGGCAGATCCGTAATGATAGGAGCGCTGGCGACCTTGATGCCTTCCCTCTTGCTATGCTTTATGGTTTCGGCGATTACGAGCGTCAACAGCGGTCCGGGAGATATTCCCGCAGCGGTCCCAAAAACTACTCCTGAAATCAGATAGCCCATCGCCTCCATCATTGAACAATGGTTTCCATTATTTGACCGGGCATCGGGACATCAATTCCTGCATGCTTCTTAACTTCTCGGCTCATCTGGTTTTAAATCCTGCCTTCCAAATGCCGCACTATCAACGAGCAGGTTCATAATTCTCTGCAAAGCTTCTGAAGGTCGGGCCGAAATACCATGGGGCTAAGTTGTGGGACCATTGTTCGCAGCCGGGTCAGAGGGAAGGGCCTGACCCCGCTCTACCGCATGTCCTTTGGCTGTCCCGTAGCGGCAAGGACGCTGCTCCAGAGCCTGTCGCCGGGATCCACCTTCTTGCGCGCGGAAACGGTGAGTGGAATCGGTACGTGAGTAAACTCCTGCCTCCAGTTTCCAACCACCATACCCGTGCGTCCCGCCATTCCCGCATGTACCGCAAGCTGCCCGAGGAGGAGGCAAAAGGCAGAGTCCCGGGCGTTGGCGGGAATGCTCCGGATCGTGTAGCTCGGATCGATGTATTTGAGATTCAGCTCCGTGCCCAGGCTCGCGAAATGGGCCCTGATCGCGTCTCTCAAGAAGAGCCCGATATCCCCGAAGCGGATGTTTCCCGAGGCATCCCGCTCCCCCGTCTCCGCCATCAAATCCTGCCCCGCACCTTCCGCAACGACGATCACGGCATGGCCTCTCTGCTCGATCCTCTTTTCCAGTGCTGCGAGAAATCCCTCCAGGGTGAAGGGAACTTCCGGGATCAGGCAGAAGTTCACGTCGTTGTTCGCAAGGGCTGAATAGGCCGCTATGAATCCCGATTCGCGGCCCATGAGCTTCACGAGGCCGACGCCGTTTCTCGCCCCCGTGGCCTCCGTGTGGGCCCCGTAGATCACCCTCCTGGCCTCTGATACGGCCGTCTCGAACCCGAAGGACCAGTGGATGAATGAGATGTCGTTGTCGATGGTCTTCGGGATCCCTATGGCAGAAATGGAAAGGCCCCGGCGCGCGATCTCGTCCGATATGGCCTGAGCCCCCCGGAGGGTACCGTCCCCCCCGATAGTGAAGAGGATGCCGATATTGAACCGCTCCAGTGTATCGACCATCTCCCCCACAGCCTGGGCTCCCCGGGAGGAACCGAGGATCGTCCCCCCCTGCTCGTGTATGATGTTGACCACCCCGGGAGTAAGTTCCATGGGAACATGGCCGTATTTGTCGGTGAGCCCCTCGAACCCGAAAGGAAACCCCAGCACCCTTTTCACGCCGTAGTGATGATAGAGGTTCAGCACGATGGACCGGATCACGTCGTTCAGCCCCGGGCAGAGCCCACCGCAGGTCACGACCCCGCAGGAGAGCTTCGACGGGTCGAAAAAGATCTTCTCCCTGGGGCCTGCCACCTCGAAGGCGGGTGGGGATTCCCCCCTGTCGAAGAATTTTCGCACCTCATCGATCTTTCCGTGGTAAAGCACCTGGCTCCCGTCAGCGACGAAGGTAACACCCTGCATGGGGTTCGGAAAGGTGCACGCGCCAAGCGCCGAAACCTGAAAATCATGACTCCTCACTTCCATGGCGAGCCTCCATCAAAAAATCACCGGGTCATCTGTCAATATCCACCAGGCCACGGTCAGACCCCATCAGCTGCCAAACAGGGTGTTTCCCTCGGACCTGAGGTCCGAAGCCCCCAGCTTTACCCGCTCCGCCATGGAAGCCTCGGCCAGCTTCAGATAGTTGCGGGGGTCGTACATCTTCTTGTTGCCCACCTCGCCGTCCACTTTCAGGACACCGTCATAGTGCTTCATCATGTGGTCCGCAATCGGCCGGGAGAAGGCGTACTGCGTGTCGGTATCGATGTTCATCTTCACAACGCCGTATTCGAGGGTCTCCCGGATCTCCTCAAGGGTGGAACCCGAGCCGCCGTGAAAGACCAGGTCGAAGCGGGCATCCTTCCCGAATGCACTCTCCACCGCCTCCTGCCCCTCCTTCAGGATCTTCGGGCGCAGCTTCACCTTGCCGGGCTTGTAGACGCCGTGGACGTTCCCGAAGGTAGCCGCAAGGAGGAATCGTGCGCCTTTGACCTGGCTCAGCGTCCTTGCCACTTCCAGCATGTCTTCGGGAGTGGTGTAGAGCTTTTCCGGGGGAGCGTCCTCACCGCTGACCCCGTCTTCCTCTCCGCCCACGATGCCCGTCTCCACTTCCAGGATTATCTCGTTTCTGTGGCAGCGCTCGAGCAGCGGTACCGCCAGCTTAAGATTTTCGCTCAAGGGGAGGGTGCTCCCGTCGAACATGTGGCTGTTGAAAAGGTTCTTCATGCCCGCCGCGCGGCGGCGCTCCGTCTCCTCGATGAGGGGAATGACGAAGCTTTCCAGCTTGTCGGCGGTGCAGTGATCGGTGTGGAGGGCGACGTAGATGTCGTACCGCTCTGCAGCCCGGTGCACGTGCTCGGCGATCGAGATCGCCCCCAGCACCATGTCTCCCAGGGACAGGCCCGACGCGAACGAGCCTCCCCCGGTTGAAACCTGTATGATGCCGTCGCTCCTTGCTTCGGCGAGCCCGCGAAGGACGGCGTTCGCCGTCACGAGGGACGTCACGTTTATGGCGGGATAGGCATAGTCATTTTCCTGTGCCCGATCGAGCATCTCGCAGTAAACCCTGTAGTCGGCAACTGGCATGGTTTTTACCTCCTTTTCGGATCACCCCTTCAAAATTCATCTCTCTCACGCGGTCCCGGCACCGCCTTCGATGAAGATGGAGGGGATCGTCTGTCTGCTACCCTCCCTGTCTCTCCAGGTCTATGATCTCCATCCGGTTGTTGCCTTTCGGGTATCTGGGGGATGGCCCCTCGGTCAGGATGACGTACCTTCCATCCAGGTTTTCCCTTCTCACCCACTCCCGGGCATAGGTGTTCCAGTCCTCCGGGTAATCGGGTTCGTAAACAGGGTAGACGCCGTAGGAAAAGGTGAGCGCCTGGCAGGTCTCGTGATGGGGGCTCACAGCCGTCACCCACACGGGGAACCTGAAGCGGGCAAGGCTTCTCGCCGTGTACCCGCTCAATGTGGGGACGATCACCGCAGCAGGGGAGACGTACTCGAGGGCTCGCTGGATGCTCGATGCGATGATGTCCACGGGGCCGACGCCGGCTGCGATTCCTTCTTGTACCCGGGTTGCTTCGTGCCGGAATGACGAACGGTGAGGCTCCGTTTCTTTCGCTATCGAGGCAAGCATCGACACGGCCTCTACCGGATACTTCCCCACCGCCGATTCGCCAGACAGCATGACGCAGTCGGTGCCGTCAAGGATAGCATTTGCCACATCCGTTGCCTCGGCACGGGTGGGACGGGGGTTGTCCACCATCGACTCCAGCATCTGTGTCGCCGTTATCACGGGCTTTCCCATGAAAAGGGCCTTGTCCATGATCCGCTTCTGAGCGATGGCGATCTGTTCGATGGGGATATCCACCCCCAGGTCCCCCCTGGCAATCATGATCCCGTCTGCGGCATGGAGAATCCCATCGATCTGATCAAGAGCAACCGACCGCTCTATCTTCGCTATGATAAAGGGGTTCTTTCCGAAAGACCTGGATGCCTCGCGAACCCGCTCCACATCCCCGGCGCTTTCCACGAAGGACTGGCTGATGGCATCCACCCCCTTTTCCAGGGCAAATGCCATGCAGTCGCGGTCGTGTTCGGTAAAAGCATCTATTCCCAGGGAAATTCCCGGCAGGTTGAGCCCTTTTCGCGACCTGAGCTCACCTCCCGCCACCACGCGGCATGCGACCGTTTTCCCTTCGATCCTTACGACCTCGAGCTGGATCAGGCCGTCGTTGAGAAAGAGGGTGTCGCCCGGCTTCACCACCCCGGGTAGATTCGGAAAGTTCACCGAGGCCCTGCCCACGTCCCCGACTATATCCTCGGTGGTGAGGAGGAAGCTTTCTCCACTTCTCAGGTCGACCGGCTCCTCGGCAAACTCTCCGATGCGGATCTTGGGTCCCGGGAGATCGACCATGATCGCCACGCGCTTTCCCGTCTTCCGTGCAACGTCCCGTATTCTGCCGATTCTCTCCTCATGGGTCTTCAAGTCGCCGTGAGAGAAGTTGAGACGGGCAACGTCCATCCCCGCGAGAATCAGTTTTTCGATGGCTTCCGGCGATTCAGACACGGGCCCGATGGTGCAGATAATCTTGGTCTTGTTCGATGGCAGGGACACAGATAGTTCTCCCTTACACATTCGCCGGCCCGGAGAGGGGTCTCTTCGCTGCCGGCTGGTCTGGTGAGAGGCGGATTTCCCTGTCTTCGTGAAAAATGGACAACCCGTCCCCATCAACGAGGGTGTAGGTTGCAAAATCACGATCGATATCAACACCGAGGGTCTGGCCGCGAATCGTGAGATGAAAGCGCAGCCTGTCTATCCTGTCATACAATCTCGGTTTGAATGAAATTCTCCCACCGTAGTCGCGCATCCCTGCCAGCCCGTAAACCAGTATCATCCAGGTTCCGCCCATGGAAGCGATGTGGCATCCGTCGGCCACGTTGCCCCCCACGTCGGCCAGGTCCATCAGGAGGGCATACCGGGCGTATTCCAGGGACTTCTCCATGTCGCCGACCTCGGCGGCCACGATACTCTGAATGCACACGGACAGGGAGGAGTCGCCCGTGGTGAGGTCGTCGTAGTAGTCGAAGTTCCGCTTTTTCTCCTCCAGGGTGAATTCATTTCCCAGCAGAAACATGGCAAGGACCATATCGGCCTGTTTTATCACCCGATATCGATAGATGACGAGGGGGTGATAATGCAGGAGGAGGGGATACTTTTCCCGGGGTGTGTTTTCGAAGTCCCACCGCTCTTTGTTCTGGAAGCTGTCGTCCTGCAGGTGAATTCCCCTTTCTTCATCGTACGGGATGTACATCATATCGGCCGCCTTTTTCCACTCTTCCACTTCAGAGAGATCGAGGCCCGTCCTGTCCACCAGGACGGCCAATTTATCCGGCTTCTCTCTCTTGAGCAGCTCCACAGTCTCCGCCGCGTACCGCAGGTTCTCCCGGGCCATGAGGTTGGTAAAGGCGTTGTTGTCGACAACCGTGTTGTATTCGTCTGGCCCCGTCACGCCGTTGATGCAGAACTTTCCTGCTTTCTTGGCGTTGAAATGCCCCAGATCCCTCCAGAGCCTGGCGGTTTCAACGAGCATCTCGGAACCGCTGTCGTGGAGAAACTCGTAATCGCCGGTAACCTCGACGTACTTTTTCAGGGCGTACATGATGTCGGCGTTGATGTGGTACTGTGCGGTGCCGGCGGCATAGTAGGCAGAAGCCTCGTCCCCGTTGATGGTCCGCCAGGGAAAAAGTGCTCCCGTCTGATTGACCTCGCGGGCCCGGTTCCTCGCCTTATCCAGCATACTGTGGCGAAGCTTCAGCAGGTTCCTGGCGATGCGGGGGGCCGTGTAAATGAGGAAGGGGAGCACATAGACCTCTATATCCCAGAAGTAGTGCCCCTCGTAGGCCTGGCCGGTGAGACCTTTGGCCGGAATTCCCGTGCCCTCCGCCCTCGCCGCAGCCTGCATCACGTGAAACAGATTGAAGCGGATTGCCTGCTGAATCTCCCTGGTCCCGCGGGGCGCCTTCGGGCTGGCCTCGACCCGGACATCGCCCTTTTCCCAGAAATCATCGAGGAACCCCCGCTGTTCCTTCAGGATACTCTCGAACCCCTGCCCGCGGGCACGGTCCAGGGTCCTCCCTGCACGGCTCACCAGCTCTGCAGAGGGCACCCTCCTCGACGTGTGGTAGGTGATGTACTTCGTAAGGCCGATGGGAACGCCGGCCTTCGCCTCTATGGAAAAAACGATTTTACCCCCGTCTTCGCTCTTCTCACCTGCAGTGGTATAGGCGCAGTCGGTCCTCATTTCGTGATCGACCCCGCAGGCGAGGGTCATCCCGCTGTTCTCCGTTCTGTATCCGAGGAGGATGCGGTGATCGTCGATGGTTGTGGAATCATTGATGAGAACCCTTTTCTCTAATATCTGGGCCTTCCGCGGGTCGAACTCGCTCTCCACGCCGATCAGGTGGTCGATCACTTCCGAAGATATGACGACCGGTACATTTGCGTTTTTCACCGTTACCCGGTAGGAGATTGCCGCAAGGTGGCGGTGCTTGAACGACACGAGCCGGCGGGATTTAATGGAGATGTGCTTTCCAGAGGGTGTCTCCCAGAGGATCTCGCGGTCCAGGGCGCCCTCCTTCATGTTCAGGCTGCGCTCGAAGGCGAGCAGGTTTGCCGTGGGAAGGTAAAAGGGCTCATCATCGACGAAGAGCTTTATGATCTTGGCGTCCGGCACGTTCAGCATGGTCTGGCCGTGCTTGGCGAACCCGTAAGCCTCTTCACCGTACACGATGGGCCAGGACTCGTAAAAACCGTTGACGTAGGTACCTGCAAGGTGTGCGGGGGAGCCCTCCTCAAAGTTCCCGCGCATGCCTATGTACCCGTTTCCAATAGAGAAAACCGTCTCCATCTGAGGGAGAAATCGGGGGTAGAATTTCTTCTCCACGAAACTCCACTCGTCGCCTGAGTATACATGGCGCGGTGGGACGATACGCTCGCGGTGGATCATGGACCTATCACCTCCCAAATTGTTCCATGGGTCGGCATTTTTTTTCGAACATCAGAATAGACCCGGCACCGTGTCTCAATCATGCCGGAAGTTCTCCGTCGCCCAGTTGCCTCACTGGACAAGTTCCCCCAGGTCGACAACCACCAAGTCGGCGCCGTGCTCACGCAAAAGCCCGGCATCCCCCTTCCGGTCTACTCCGATTACGAGACCGAAGCCGCCATCCCTCCCTGCCTGGACCCCGGAAATGGCATCTTCCACAACCACAGCCCGGCCCGGTTCGACCCCGAGCATCTCCGCCGCCTTCAGGTACGTGTCGGGTGCCGGTTTGCCGGGCAGGCTCAACTGCTCGGCAACGACTCCATCTACACGGGCCTCGAAGAGATCCTCGATGCCTGCAGCCTGAAGAACGGCCCGGCAGTTCTTGCTCGCCGAGACCACGGCCGTTTTTATGCCCTTCTCCCTCAGCGTGCGCACGAGGGCAACGCTGCCGTCGAAGACTTCGACCCCTTCCGTTTCGAGGGCCTCCCTGACCATCTTCTCCTTGAGATTTCCCACGCCGCAGATGGTATCGAAGTTCGGGGGCTCGGCGGGGTCACCCTCGGGAAGATGGATACCTCTAGACTCGAGGAAGCCACGAACACCGTCGTACCGGAGCTTTCCGTCAACGTACCGCACGTAATCGGTGGCGATGTCGAAAGGCTCGAAGGCCTCTTTTTCCACGCCGCTCCTGCTGCGGAGAAATTCGTCGAAAGCCCTCTTCCAGCAGGCTGCGTGAATCTTCGCAGTTGCCGTGAGCACACCGTCCAGATCGAAGAGGACCGCATCAAAGCGATCCCGGGTTATGGTCACTCCTCCATCAGCCCGCTCAGGCACATTGACCCTCCTTTCATTGACGATGGCCCCTCGGGACTTCTCTTTCTCCGGGTAAAAATACGTTACACCCTAGATCCTTTACCCGCATGGAAATCTCATCGCTCCTGTATTCCCGAAGACAAGATGGCGAAAACTTCCCGATTTTATTATCCTATCCAAGTTTGGAGGAAAATGTAATATTTTACTGTCCTTTTCGGGTGTGGCGACCCTTCAGTCACGTTTCTCTATCACTTCCCAGTTGACGGCGCCTCCCTCGCCGCTGCGGGCTCCGACGTACTTTCCATCGATGTTGTAAACCGTCACCTCGAAGGTATTCCCATCGAAGGTCGTTACGATCTTCCCGTTCCGAATCTCATAGGGCGCGATCCCCTCGGGGACGGATCCACCGTGAAATGCCTGATAGGATAAATGGTGAAGGCGCTCTTGCGTTACATTGCGGACACGCCTTTTTCCGTCGGCCGAGTAGGTTGCCTCGTACAGCTCCCCCGTGGCGTTGTTTTTCACCACCAGCGTCTTACCGACGATTAGCTCACGCAGCGCGCCGTTTTCAAGCGGCAAAACGCCGCGGCCCTTGAGTGACGATGTCGTCAAAGCCTCCCCTTCCGCCTTTGCAGGGCGTGACTCCACCACTTCCCAGTTGACGGCCCCCCCCTCATCGCTGCGGGAAGCGACATATTTCCCATCGACGAGAAAGACACGCGCCTCGAATGTCTTCCCCCCGAAGGTGGTGATGACACGGCTGTTGCGTATTTCATAGGGCGCCACGCCCTCGGATACGGAACCGCCGTGGAAGGCGTACACGGCGGATTTCTGAATCTGCCCCTCATCGAGACGCCTCAATATCCGCTGGCCGTTCACGCTGTAGGTCGCCTCGAACAGCTCACCCGTGGCCCTGTTCCGCACAACCAGCGTCTTCCCGAAGACCAGCGCACGGAGCGCCGTGTCGCCGAGAGGATCCTTTCCCTGCTCTTCTAAAGAGGTCACCGTAAGGGCTTCTTCGGCGCCGGCCGTTGCCGCCGTGGACCACGCAACAATCGCCGAAACAAGCAGTATCAATGCAAACCGTTTTTTCATCGTCCTTTTCCCCTCATGCGGCATCTTCTGATCCTTTCTGTGCAATGTGCCTCCGTAAAAAGTGAAACTTCTGCGTTCAGGGCGTGTACCAGATCGGGCTGGTGTACGCCCGCTCCTGTATGGTAGCCGGATGGCCGGTTTCCTTCGGGTCCATACCCAGGGCTATAGCATCGTAGAGGGAATGGCGCGGCGTGGGGATCTGCAGCACCCGCACGTAGTAGAATGCGCGCACTCCCGGATCGAAGTCGGGATCGGTCCAAACCACGGCCAGACCGGCATCACCGATGGAATTTGTGTAAGTAGCGGTCTCCTGGTCCACCGTGTTCCCCACAGGGGGGGCTTTTCCATCCTTCCCGGCCTTCCGTCCGCCTGACAGGGCGGCGTCGTAGATCTTCTCCTGGAGGTTCCCATCCTTGTCTACCCACCCCTTGATGACCTGAACTCTGTCCAGGTTTGCCCCGTTTGGATCCTTCATGGCACTGATGAGGAACGTGGGCTTCTTGCCTTCGGGCGCGGCGGTCAGGTCGCCCCCCATGGGTACGCCTTTCCGGTAGCCGGTCTCGGCCGGGTCCGCAACTTCTGCATCTTCCGGCGTGTAATCCCAGCCGCCGAAGAAGCGGACCTGGATCCGCGGCCCCGTGGTCGCGTATACCTCCTTGCGTTGGAATGCGTCGAAGAGTGACTCCCGCGTGTTCTCTTCCGCCCACACCGCTACCAGACCGGCAGCGCTCATGTCAAAGCCCCTGGCCCCGGGAATCACCTCTCTGCTGCTCGTCTCAGGGGTGGAGTCGAGAGCAAACTTGCCGTGGAAATTGTCCTCTTCCGCGGATGCCATTCCCGAGTGTGAATCTGTTGAACCGATCATGCCGAACTTGTAGGGGTTTGCTCCGGTATCCCCTTCGATCTTCAGGCCCCGCTTCAGGGCTGACCGGGCGTAGTCGCCCTCATCCGCTTTGGGTGTCCCTGCGTGCTCACCGACGGCGATAACATGCTCGTAGGTCTCATAATCAGCAAATTCGTCGGTAGGCGTAAGGCTCGAATGGGTCTCCGAATCCCCCTTTATCTGGGTCATCTCCACCACCGGCTCCCAGCGCATGCGGGTTTCCCCGTACTCCTTCGTGATGGGATTTCCCTCGCTGTCCATGAGAGGGAACATGAGTCCCTTGCTGATATTGGAATTGTGAGGGATGGCGAGAAAGTTTGCCCCCGCCTTTTCAGAGGTCGTCTCCAGCCACTTCCACAACTTTTCGGGCTTGGTGCTGTCGAAGGAGGTGTAAGGGATGAACATTTTGCCTTTGTCTTTCCCCTCGCGCATGAAGATAACCCGGTGAAGGTTCGCTCCGTTCGGCGTGGAGGACCATTCCCACCCCAGGAAGGCGGTGAACTTCCCCGGTTCATTGTGCCGCTCCGCAGCGTCCATGATCTCCCCCCAGACCGTGCGGTTGATCTCCGGTGAGTTGAAGTCAGTGTCGGGGACCCCGGCATTGACCTGGGCGATCAATTCGGCAAAAGCCTCGAACTCCCTCCCCTCATCGGCCAGTTTCCTGAAACGTTTCCCCGCCTCGGTGTTGGCCACGAGGGGATCGCCCTGCAGGATCTTGGGTACCACACCCATATACTCGCCGTGATCCGATACCACGAGGAAATCGAGGGAGGTATGAATCTGGATTCTCGCCTTGTGATATGGATGTATGACGGGGAAGCCCTTGGCATAGCGGTAAGCCGTGTCAGGGTCCGCACTCCGGTTCTGCATCAGGTATGCATCGGGAGAGTATGAAGTGTGAAGGTGCGTGTCGCCCCAGTAGAGTTTGGTGTGCCGCACCTCACCCGCAATGGTCGGTTCCGCCTTTTTCTCTCCTTCGACGGCCGGTTTTTCGGCTTCGGCAGGAGCAGCCTTTTCCGCTGGGGCTTTCTCCTTCGGCTCATCCACCCGGGTGCAGGACCAGACGACCACCAAAAGTGTGACCAACAAAAAGATGCTCACATTGGGCTTTTTCTTTACCATCAAACTTTCCTCCTATTTTTTCCTAAGAACAATTCCTTGCCCGGCGTACCCTTCACCAGCTGTATACGCATAAATTCAGGGCGTGTACCAAATTGGCGATGTATAGGCGCGTTCCTGATGGATCAATTTCGTCCCCTTCGGAACCTCGGCGCCCAGGCGGACCTTGTCATACAGCACCCAGCGTGGTGTCGGGATCTCGATCACGCGCGCATAGTAGAAGGCTTTTTCATTCGGATCGAAATCCGGGTCGGTCCAGACCGCGGCGAGTTCGGAGGCCCCGATGGTGTTGGTCCAGTTCGCGGCCTCCAGGTCGACGGTGTTACCCACCGGTGTTTTGCAGCGGCCGTCCGGTCCAATTTTACGGCCGTCAGAAACGGCAACATCATAAATGCGCTCGTGGGTCTTGCCATCCTTGTCGAGCCAACCCTTGATGATTTGAATGCGGTCGAGATTTGCGCCTATGGGATCGCGCAGGGCATAGGCCATAAACGTCGGCGCCTTGCCCTCGGGGGCCTTCGTTAAATCTCCACCCATGGGCACGCCCTTCTCATAGCCGTGGAAAGCAGGTGCGCGGCTGCGCAGGTCATCGTCGGTAAACTCCCAGCCACCGAAGAAGCGCACCGGGATGCGCGGGCCGGTGGTGGCGTAGGTCTCCTTTCGCTCCATAGCGTCAAAGATCGCCTCGCGCGTGTTCTCGTTTGCCCACACACCCTGGTAGCCGGAGGCAACAATCTCATAACCTTCTATGGCTCCGAGTTTCGATTTGATAAAGGGATGCGTTATCCGAGTTGCGGAAGGTTCAACGCTGGTGGATTTCCCGAAAAAGTTCTCCTCCTCAGCCGTGGCCAGGCCGGTATGGCTGTCTGTCGCACCAACCATGCCGAACTTGTAAGGATTGGTGCCGAGCTTCTTCTCGAGGACGAGGCCGTTCTTTAGTGCCTCGCGAGCATATTCACCATTCAACATGTCGGGCTTCTTGAGCACCGTGAGGTCGAGGTTGCCTTTGTCCCAGGTTTCGTAGTCTGCGAACTCATCGGTGGACGACAGGTATGGATGCGTCTCGCCGTCACCTTTTATCTGGGTCACTTCGTAGAGCGGTTCCCACATGGCGCGCAGCTCCACATAGTTCTTGTCAACCTTGCCGCCGGCATAGGTATCCACCATGGGGAACATCCAGCCGTTGGAGAGGTTGCCGTTATGGGCCAGTGCAAGGGCCTGGCCACCGGTCTTGTTCTCATAATCCGCCAGCCACTTATAAAGATCCAAGGGGTCCTGCGAACCCAGGGGCGGCATAGTGGTCAGTGGAATCACCTGGCGCGCACGGCCCCCGTCGTCCCGCAGGATGACGTTGCGATGCAGATTGTTTCCTTTGGGAACCGATGTCCATTCGAAACCGATCAAGGCCGTGAACCGGCCCGGATCATTAAAGCGATCAGCCGTCTTGGTGATATCCTCCCAAACCCCGTTGTAAATCTTGGAGCCGGGAGAGTAGTCCTCGAGGAGTTTCTCGGGAATCTTCATCTGGGCGAAATGGGTGATCAGGTCAAACGCGGCCTTTCCCGCAGCCTCCCCGCCCTTCTTAAAGCCCTCATGCCATTCCTTGCCCTTCGGAACAGCTAAAATATTGGGTGTGCCTTTCTGGATGTCAAACGCAATACCCATCATGTCGGAATGGTCCGTGATCACGATCCAATCGAGCGGCCTGGCCAGTTTGACCGGCAGACCGGTCGACGACTTGATTTCTTCGCCACGGGCGAAGCGGTAGGCGTCTTCGTGGCCAAGGATATTGCCAAACAAGCCGGCATCGAGGGACACCCCTGTGTGCAGATGCGTCTCTCCCCAGTACACCCTGCTGGGAAAAGAACGCTGGGCGTAGGGTGAATAGGTCTTTCCGGGATAGAGTCCCTTGATGACCTCGGGGTCAGGGCTGCCGATGTCCTGAGCGAGGGCCACACCTGGCAATGTCAGTGCCGTTATGGCAACAACAGCCAGGAAAGATTTACACAGCTTCTCTATCATCAGGCGCACTCGTTCCATTTCAATCTCCTTTCGAGTAAAGAGTAAATAACGGTTTCTCTGTTTTTGACCATTAACCTTTCACTTTTAATTTCTTATGGTGTACTCTTCGGCCCGCCTCCCCGTATTCGCCTTTCGGCTGCGACGAGGCGAGCACCAGAGGTTTTGGCGAGGCAGGCAAGCCCCTCGGCAATTATAAAATTGCGAGCTCGGGGAAAGCTCACGGTGTATACCATATCGGCGACGTATATGCCCTTTCCTGCGTGATCATGGGCACCTCATCTGACATTTTCACGCCGAAGCGTTTGGCATCGTAGGCTGTCCACCTGGGCGTCGGGATCTCGATGACCCGTGCGTAGTAAAACGCCCGAAGCGATGGGTCAAAACCTGGATCTTTCCACACGGTGATAAGTTCCGAGTCGCCGATTGTATTCGTCCAGATGGCGTTTTCAACGTCCACCGTATTGCCCACGGGCGGAAGCTTGCCATCGGGGTCGGGTTTGCGTTTGTCCGCATCACCCCAGGCGACGTCATAGACTTTTTCATGTGTCTTGCCTTCGCTATCCAGCCATCCTTTTATTATCTGTATCCGGTCCAGGTTTCCCCGGTATGGATCTCTCAACGCTGCCACAAGAAATGTGGGAGCCTTGCCCTCAGGGGCACTCATAAGATCACCTCCCATGGAAACCCCTTTGGAATATCCGATTATGCCGGGTGCCCTCTGCGCGGCGTCTTCAGCGTCAAAGTCCCAACCCCCGAAGAACCAGACCGTCATTCGCGGGCCGGTGGTTGCATACACTTCCTTGCGCTTCATCGCATCGAAAATCGCCTTGCGGGTGTTTTCCGTGGCCCATACCGCAGCGTAGCCGGAACTTACCTGTTCCCATCCATAGTACTTAATGTCTCCAAACTCACCGATCAGCGCGCTCCATCTTTTTGGCTTAGGTTCTTTGCCCGCATGCTTGCCGAAGAAGTTCTCCTCCTCACCGGTAGCCAGCCCGGTGTGAGAGTCGGTAGATCCCACCATGCCGAACTTGTATGGGTTCACGCCGAGGGCCTGCTCAAGCTTTAGGCCGTTCTTGAGGGCCTCCCTGGCGTACTCGTACTGAAGCATCTCATCCTTCTTCGGAACCGGGCCCAGGTTGCCTTTGTCCCAGAGGACGTCGTACCCGGCGAACTCGTCGTTGGGTGACAGGTAGGGGTGTGACTCACCATCACCCTTGATTTGCGTAACCTCGTATATGGGCTCCCAGCGGATCCGTGTCTCTACGTATTCCCTTGTAAGGGACTTGCCAGTTTCAGGATTGATCGTAGGAAACATCAGGCCGTTACTCACGTTGCCGTTGTGTGCCAGGGCAAGCAGCCTTCCCCCGGTCTTCACTTCGTACCTTTCCATCCATTTCCATAAGTCTTCGGGATTGAAGCTCTCTGCTGCCGTGAAGGGGAGCAACTTCCGCGCCTCGTCTGCACCGTCACGATAGAGGACGTTGCGGTGAAGATTGTTGCCGCCATCAGTCGAGGTCCACTCGTATCCTATAATGGTTGTAAATCTGCCCGGTTCGTTGTATTTCTCCGCCGTATCCAGATATCTCTCCCAGATCGAACTGACAAAATCCTCGTTCATGAGGATTTCCGGGATCTTTTCCCCTGACACTCCTGCGAAAGTCTCAATAACTTCCATCGTTGCCATGAGAGCTGTCTCCCCACCCTTTATGATCCTCTCGTGCCAGTCCCTGACCTTCGGGTCCCTGAGAAGATCCGGGTTACCGGCAACGATCTCGTTCATCGTACCCATGGCATCGGAATGGTCTGTTACCACCAGCCAGTCCAGGGGCCGGGAGAGCTTCACGCGCTCACCGTGAGTAGCGGTGACTTCCTCACCGCGGGCAAACCTATAAGCTTCTTCCGGGCCCAGCTTCACGCCAAAGGCCCTCGCATCGAGCGAGAGGGATGTGTGGAGGTGGGTGTCACCCCAGAGCACCATGGTTGGAAAGTTACGGCCCGCGTATGGCGAGTAGCCGGGGGCCTTGAAGACACCCTTGACATCCTCTCTGACGACACTGCCGGCATAGTCGGCCGAGGCCGGCAGACCCAGAATAGAAGCCATTAATAACGAGGCAATGAATACGGCTAAAATTCGTAAGCTTTTCATTAATGCTCCTCCCTTTTTCAACCATTTAACAATCATCGATTACCAGAAAGAGATCGTCCTCTGAATGAACCAGAACGCCGCCAGCGATCCGATAGCGTACGCCGGCGCCTGCTGAACCCAGAGGGGCCATTTCACTTTCATTTTCCGGATCCCCCATCGAACCGAAAGGACTGCGGCGACGAACATGAGCTGCCCCACCTCGACACCGACGTTGAAAAAGAGCAGCGCAAGGGGGATATCCACCTGCGGTAGGCCGACTTCCGTAAGAGCACCGGCAAACCCGAAGCCGTGCAGAAGACCGAAACAGAGAGCCACGAGCCAGGGCGCTCTCGAGGTAAGCCCCATCTCCCCCTTTCCCTGTTTTGTTAGCTCCGTTGCCAGGAAAAGAATGCTCAAGGCGATAACCGCCTCCACCGGGGCCTGCGGTACGGGGACGAACCCGAGGGCCGCCATGGCAAGGGTCACGCTGTGTGCAAGGGTAAAGGCAGTGATGGTCTTTACCAGCAGCATGGTGCTTCCCACGATCAGAAGAAGTCCAAGGACAAAGAGCAGGTGGTCGAACCCTCCCAAGATATGCTCGATACCGAGCACGAGATAGGAGCCGGCAATCTTCGATTGAGACGATTTTTCGGGCACGAGGAAGGATGGGGAATCGGGGCGCAGAACGGAGGTGTAGGTGTGCCCATCCAGCAACTGGATCCGCAAGAGCGTGTCCGTTTGCGTCGCAGCAAGTCCTTCGATAGTGATTGCCTCATCGATCAGCCCCTTGGTTCCGCAATCGACGAACCAGCGCTCTACCGCTCCCCCTGTGAGCTGCTGAACCACCGGCTCGGAAAGGTTCCGGCAGCCCGACGGAAGCCGGGGATATATGTTCATGGGAATGTCGCCGACAAGGGGCCGCTTCCACAAAACGTTGAACCTGGCAGCGCTCTGTTCGCTTATCTCCAGGTATGCAGGCTGGAGCCGGTGCGCCAGGGCTCCTCCTGCCCATGTGGGGAGCAGTGAAAGGGCCAGAAAAATTATGGTAACGAGACGGCTCATTGAGTACCGCCTCCGATAACCGCTGCCCTTGCCGTTCCCGGCTGCTCAGTCCTCCCTTCCATGACGATCTCGTATCGCTCCTTCAATTTCCTGTAGATCTCCTCGTTGGTCTTCTGCCTCTGCTCGTACATCCAGTCCCTTCGCACCTCTTCGATTACCTGGGCAAGCTCCGGCATCCGGGAATCTATCCTTTCGTCGATTCGCACGAGGTGAAGTCCATAGCCGGACTCTATGGGGCCCTGCCAGGCGTTTGTCTCTAATTCGAAGAGCCGGTCCCCAAAGCTGTTCCCGAACAGACGGGCGACTTCGAGGGGCGTTGCCCGGGCAAAATCGTATCCCGGCATGAAGCTGTCTCCGCGGTCGAAAGTTCTCGAGTAAGCACCGGGACCGGCTGTGAGTTCAGACAGAACCCTTTTTGCATCGGAGTGTGCCTTTTCACCACGACTGTCGAAGCTGAAATAGATGTGAGTGAAAGACACGCGGGCAGGGATTTCGTATCTGTCCTGATTTTCGAGTAAGAACTGATTCAGTGCGTTCTCATCGGGTGTTCTGAGATCTGCGAGGTCATTTGTGAGAAACTCCATCTTCTGCATCAACCTTCGCCGCAGGACCGTGTCGTTGTGGTCGAGCCCCAGCGCAAGGGCTTCGCGATAGTAGACTTCCTCGCGTATGTAATCCTCAACGAGACCTGCGAGCTCCTGCTCGGTAGGCGGGCGGTTCCACTTTCTCGACCATGCATCGCTCAGCCGCTCGATATCCGATGCAGTAACGACTATCCTGCTCCCGGAAGAGTCATACCCTTCCCTGTTTAGGGCTGAGAACAAAACGAAGATCAGAGACCCGATGATCAAAAAATGAAAAAGGGGTTCCCGCAGCCAATCTGTTCGCATTTCACTTCCCGTCTAAAATTCAATATATTTTTGATGAAGAACCCCATATTGCCGTTGCAACATTTCTTCGTTGATTTCTCTGGATACGAGAGTGAAGGTCAGGGGATGGCGGGGTAAAAGACGAAGCCGAAAAACTATCTCGGAATCACTGATTCAATGTCCATAGTTTGGGCAGGGAAGTGCAAAAGAGTAAACAAATTGGTTACATGGATTGTTTCAGGGGTTTTCCCGCCTGCGGTTGGCCGTACCGATCCATTAACTCCTCCATTTACTACGACAGGGAGAGCATGGAGAGAATATCGGAGGACACCGTTCGCGTCCGGTTGAAGTCTTCCCGGACCTCCGGGTCTCCCGGTTTCAGCACTTCTTCGGTAAAGATCGACTGTTCTAAGAAGGCCTGTTTCCCCGAATCGATAATCCGCCAGGACAGGACGGGGGAGGTGACGAAGCGGTCGGAGGCCACCCGGTGGATTCCCGTAAAACCGAACACGCCGATAAAACTGCTCTACCTGATCGTGTGCCTTTAGCAGGGAAGACGAGGATTACTCCCCCTGTTTCTGTGGACCGGGAAGCCGCTCGAGCCATGAGCCGTCCTCGAGCCAGCTCTCCGCGAGAACTTCCAGCCTTCCGCTTCCATCGAGGTTTCCCAGAAAGTTCTCCAACCAGTTTATCAGGTGTGGGTCGCCCGCAGGCAGGGCGATACCGATCGGCTCATAGGTGAGACGCGTAAATATCGAGACGAAACCCTGCTCGGGGTAGCGAAGGACAGACACAGCGCATATTTCGTAGTCCGCGATCATGGCGTCTGCTTTACCCTGCATCACCATCTTAACCGCCTCGTCATAGCTCTCGGCGGTCACGAGCTTCGCCCTGGGGATGGCATCCTCGGCGAAATACTCGCTCGTGGACCCTGCAAGGGCAACGAGGGTAATATCCGGGGTGTCAACTTCGGAGGGCTCCTCTGCAGAAGCGATAGTTTCGATTTTCGTGAGAAATGCCTTTCCGGTAACGTAATAGGGGCCGACGAAGGCAACGCCCAGGTTGCGCTCGGGGGTTATGGTCATGCCGGAGAGGATCATGTCAATCTTCTCCTCCAAGAGGGCCGGAAGAAGCTCGGCAAAGGGCATCGTCTCGATCCTGAGCCCCACCCCCATCCCGGCAGCCATGTACCTGGCGAGCTCCGGCTCCAGGCCGATGATCTCACCCTCCTTGGTCGTCATGTTCAGGGGGGGCATGTTTCCCGCCATGCCCACCACGAGCTCCTCCCTGTCCAGGATCCTGTCGAGAACGGGAGACACACTCGTTTTCCCAACCCCGGACGTCGTGTGGGCACATCCTCCAAGAATAGCCACGGACAGAACCAGAGAGAGCACAACAAGAATTTTCGACTTCCTCATTTTCCTCCTCCTCTTTTCCTGTTCTTCAGCAAATCCGGTTCAAAGGCCTGCATGCTCAAACAGAGAACGGTCGGGCTATGATATTTAGATTCCCTTGCGACTGTTTTCCCAACGACCTCGAATTTCATTATAATATAGAACCAAGGGGAAGATCATGGAAGCAAAGAGAAGAGCAATTACCCTCCTGCTGGTCGCCTCAATTGCCCTCTGCGGGTATTTTGCAGCAGAGGGGGCAGACTGGATGCTGCTGGAAAAAACGGACAAAGCAGCTTTCTATTACGCAAAGGACAAAAACAGCGTTCCGGGGAGGGACGTGCAAAATGTCTGGGTGCGGAAAGTCTACCTTGATTCGGGTCAGAGAGATTACGCCGCAGGGATGGCCGAGATAGACTGCGCGAGGAGAACCTACAGCAAGATTCAATACAAGGTCTACAACAAGCGCGGCACCATCATGCAGGACAAAGGTCTGGATGCAAACACACTCCGGCTCCAGATCCCGCGTGGTTCGGTCATAGAGAGACTCTATGACACCGTCTGCGCCGACAGGTTCTAAAATACGTCGAAGATAAGCTCCTGAGCGTTTGTGCAACATTCCACAAGTCACCTTTTTT
>WVXK01000007.1:25395-30479 GCA_011773515.1 Deltaproteobacteria bacterium | reverse complement strand
CCTGTTTTCGTCTTTCTTATCCTGGCCGCCACGCTCGCTTCCTGCTCCAGCTACATCCGGAAGAGTCCCCGCGGGTACAACATCTCGAGGACCTTCGAGGCGGACTTTAAAACCACCTGGGCATCCGTAACCGGGACGCTTGAAAACCACCCCATCGTAACCATCGACAAGGAGCAGGGTATCCTGATGACCGACTGGGTCCAGGGAACGACGCCCCTGTTCATACGGAAAGAGAGAATATCCTTCTTCGTGGCAAGGGAAAAAATCTGGGACATTGGAGCGCTCTTTGCGAACATTACTCCCGATACCGTCTACGTTGTCCACGTGATAAAAGGTCAGCCCGCAGGCGAGGCCGGCCTCCTTCCGTACGACATCATCCAGGAGGCAAACGGAAGGAAGATCACGAACTCATCGGAAATTTCAAATATCATGAAAGAGAGGCCGTCGAGGATAACCTTTACGGTCTTGCGCGTGGCGGTGGACGAACCGTTCACCTATGACGTATCTCCCCGCCTTCTGTCCGAGAGCCACGCTTACTCGCCGGTCCTTTCCCGGTACAACCTGAAGGTAAGGGTAGTGCGGCTCGATGGGCGAAAAACCCAGGTGAGAATCGTTTCCGACGAGGAGGGCTTCTTCAGGCCCCTTACGCCGGACGAGGAGATATACCGGCGGGAAACGGGAAAGATCCTGAAGGCAGATTACCAGAAGGTAGAATCTTCGACGTTCCGGGAGAGGCTGCTCCTGGATAGAATAGAAAAGAGGCTCACCAGGCAGAAGCAGGGAAAATCCAGCCCATAACCGGTTTGCCCATGTGCCCCGGCCCACCGGAACCGCGCCGTGCATACTACGGGGTCTCGATAAATATTGACGCGGAGTGCCCGCCGGAAGCATCCTAAAGGACAGGGAATATTCAGGGTATCTACGAAACAGGGGGCTTTTGTGAAGGGAAAGAATGTTCGAAGACACTGCAACATTCTCATCGGCATAACGGTTGCGATCATCCAGGCCGCCTGCTCCGGAATGAAGATCCAGACGGACTAAGACCCGATGGCGGTGCAGGCGATAAGTGAGTACCGCACCTACCGCTGGCTGTCCCAGCCCCGGGAACCCGATCCCCGGGTATACAACAAGCTCGTCGCCCTCCGGGTTACGGGCGCCGTCGAAGACGTCCTGAGCGCGAAGGGTTACAGGATGGAAGCGGACGCTCCCGACTTCCTCGTGGGCTGGCACGCCGCCATAAGGGGAAGGCTCGATGTCCGGGAGGTAGACAGATACTACGGATACGGCCATCGGCGCTGGCGCGGCGGGTACGCCGGCCCGGCGCACCGGGACGTCCAGATCCGGGAATATGAGGAAGGGATACTGATACTGGACATCGTCGACGGGAAATCGAATGAACTCGTCTGGCGGGGCTCGGCCCAGGCGGAGATCAGAAGAGAGGTGGATCCCCGGAAAAAAGAGGAGCGTATCAGGAAAGCAGTGGAAAAGATCCTGGAGCAGTTTCCCCCCGGATGATAAGGTTCAACCGATTGGCTATTGTTCGAGTATTTCCTAGAAGTCGACTACTATACCGGCTCTGAATTCGAACTGCAGGAGCACGTCGCTCTTGATTATGGCCCTGCACCCCCCTTCGCCGCAAAACAGCGCACCGCCGCTGTCGAAGAAGCTGCCGAAACCGCGGCCCTCGAGCCTCAGCCCGAAACGGTCGGTGGCATAGAGCTTCACGCCGCCCCCGATGCTCAAGGAGAAGGCGATTTCAGAGTCGAGCCCCCCCGGGTGGGGGTCAAGCAGGGTTACACCCATCGTGCTCGCCACGAATGGATGGGCCCATTCAAAGTCCCAGAAGTAGGTGCCCCCGACCTGGAGGTAGTGGACGTCGAGCCCGAGCAGAGAATCTCCGGTGAAAAGGCCCTCCTGTTTGAGCTCCGTGTCCTGATAGCTGTAGAGGAACTCGAGCTCCGTGTTCTCCTCGTAATCGATATTGAGGGTGATCCCGTAGCTTGGATCGTCCCCGAGCTCGATCTTTTCCCCCGTCTCCTCGTCCTCGAAATCGCCGCCGAAGCGGTAGCCCACGTGAGGCGTTATCTGGAACCCCCGTGCGTAAGCAAAACCCGGAGCAAGGATCAGAAAAGAAAATAAAAAAACAGACAGGAAACGTTTCATTATCACCATACATGGGTTTCTACGGTTTCAGAGCAACCGATTTTCCCATTTCCTGTGGGGGCCAGGGGCACGATTCTGCTTACCGGCAATCAGCACGCTTGCAGGACCGGATAAGCTATCGAAGAAAAGAACTCTCGGCTATCCGGTAGTGGGAACCCACGTCTCTCCTCAAATCCAGCCGGTTTCCCGCCTCGTCCTCGCGGGGAACCACGCGAATCTTGTCGTTGTCAAACGCCTGCATGAGCCTTTTCTGGAGCCGCTCGGCCACCTCCACCCTGCCCTTCCCCGATTCATCGGCTTTCGCGGTGATGTTTGCATTCAGATAAGCCACGCGTGAGCCATCGGACTTAAACGCCCCTTCGCCCTCATCCCAGCTCATGGCGGAGGGTATGATCTGGATATTCTTCTTTCTGAAATAGTCGTAGTCGATCAGAACGGGCTCATTTTTCGTCAGTGACCAGGGATATCCTTTCTGTCCCTTCGGCCCCCCCGGCCCCGTAACCAGGGCGATGCAGATGGAGATCTGGTCACCCCTTACCTCCGGGGCTACCTCATCGAGCTTCCCCTCGAACATGGCCTTCATCAGGGGTCCGAGATTCCTGACCCTGCGCGCAACGGGCTGAAATTCTGGCTCACCGGGCCGTATGTTTATCTCCGAAACCCGAATCCTTTCGGGTCGCATGCCGTCGCCGAGAGAGACGAAGCATCCCGGGTAGAGAACGCAGGGCCGAAGGATACCTATGTCCCTCATGCCGTCTACGACCGGCCTGATGATCTTTTCCGCCGCCATGTCGATCAGCTCGTCAGTCTCGATCGGATGGGGGGAAATGGAGCCCATCCCGCCGGTTATGGGATTGTCCTTTCCCGCCGGTCCCGCAAAACGCTCGGGGTAATCCATGGCCGTTGGCAGAATCTGGAAGTTGCCGACCCCATCGACGAGCACGGTGAAGCTGATCTCCACTCCCGACATGAGCGACTCCACGAGAAGGGGCCACGGCTCCTTTTTTCCAAACATTTGCCTGTACCTGTCCCTGTAGTCGTTTATCAGGGTGCTGTACACCTCCCGTATCTCCCAGGGGCTTCGAATGACCCGGGACCCCTTCCCCTCGGCGCTGTACGGGTACTTGAGGACCGCCCCGCCGCAGCGGTCGAAATAATCCAGGCACACCTTCAACACCGCTTCGTAGTCGCGGGCATCCACGCTGCTCCATTCGTCGGCTACGGGGATACCCCTCTCTTTGCAGAACTCCTTGCACCGGACCTTGTCGGCCTCGATGAACGACCCCTCGGCGGTCAGGCCGGCGACGCGATCTGCCAGGTCACCCCCGGCTGCGGTTATCCTGTCGATCAACCCTTCGAAAAGAAGCGATTCGGGCATGGGGACGATGCAGTCAACGGTTCCATTCGTCAAAGCCTTTACAATCGCCTCCCCGTAGGCCTCCACCGAGTTGTCCTTCGTCGGGATGAATTCGACGGGCCACCCCATTATCTCGGTAAACTTCGGCATGCTCGGCGTGCCCCTCATGACCACCCCCATCATCTCCTCGTGATATATCTCGCTTACCGCCTTTGACGTTTCGATCGCGCTAAGGAGCGTCCTTCCGTCAGTCCCCGCAAATCCGATCCGGTACACCATGGTTTCCTCCCCCTTCCATTTCGTGGAAATTATTTACCTTCCGAAATCCTGAGTGAGAGCACAAACGGGTTGCTTCCTGCCCCGCCATTCCCTCTTTATGCCCGGTTTAAAGACATTATAGTATTCCCCGTCAAACTTTCTACCCGATTTTACACTCCGGAAGCGGGCCGGGACCTGGCAACCCGCCCGTTATAGGGACAAAGGCATCATATGGTGAGAATGACGCTGCCGGCAACGGTGAGCAGGACGTTGGCGAACGCGTAGGCGCCCGTATATCCCAGGGCCGGGACCTGGCTCCTCGCCTCGCTGTTTACGATGCTCAGTGCAGCACCGCTGGTCATGGAGCCGGTGATGCTGCCCAGGAGGAGGACGGGGTTTATTTTCAGCACATAACGGCCCACGATAAACCCGACGACAACCGGTGTCACCGTGACGAGCATCCCTGACAAAAACAGGGTGGGTCCAGCAGCATACAGCGCCTCCACGATACCGCGACCGGCCCTGAGGCCGACGCCCACCATGAAGAAGAGGAGCCCCATCTCCATGAATACCCATCGCGCCGCGCTGGGAACACGGCCGAAGGTGGGGTGGATCGATCGGAGAAATCCAATGGTCAGCCCGGAGGCGAGCAAACCTCCCGCCGAACCGAGACCCACCTCGATGCCGCCGATGGTTACGGAGAGCTGACCCAGGAAGATTCCGGCCGCGATACCCAGGCCGAAGGTGAGAAGGTCCGTCTCGTCGATCATGCGCTCCACGTGACCGATTTCCTCGCCGACAAGGTCCAGATTCGATCTGGGGCCGGAGAGGAACAGCACGTCGCTCCTCTCGAGCCTGACGCCTGGATCCAGCGGAACCTCTATGCCGAGCCGCTGAATCCGTTCAAGGATACACCCGAACTTTTCGGTAATGAGCTTCCTGGTCACCGTCATTCCCACGGCCCGTTTCCTGGTCACCACAACCCGGATCGATTCCGTCGGTATGTCGAGGAGATCCTCGTCCGTTACCTCGGGACCGATATTTTCCGGGACAGCTTTCATCCTCTCCAGGTATCCCATCACCGAAACCCTGTCGCCTGCCTGAATCACCGTATCGCCCCTGACATCGATGAACTCACCGTCCCGCTTGATCTTCAAAATTGCCGTCAACCCCGGTACGGCGTCGTACAGTTCCGATATCGAGGCCCCGATGACTCTTCCCCTCAGGATATGGTAGGCGCGGGTGACGATTCTCTCAGAGGGCAAAACCCTCCTGCGGTCGCGCGTTGCAAGTTTCTCCGCCTCGT
>WVXK01000007.1:24794-25373 GCA_011773515.1 Deltaproteobacteria bacterium | reverse complement strand
CCGAATATGTAGGTTATGGCGTAGCCGGTGGTAATGTTCGTGACAACATCATCAGCCGAAAAACCGGCGGGAGGGGCAATCATGCCCGTGCGGATGGCCTCCTGTGCGGCTGCAAGTGTCGGGGTGCTGGTGAGCCCTCCGGCGAGTATCCCCGCAGATGCCCCGGGCTTCATCGCCATTACTTTCGAAAGACCCATGGCCACACCAAAACCGGTCCCCGCAATGACGAGGGCCAGGGTAAAGTACTTCAGCCCGTCCTGCCTGATCACGGTGAAAAACTTCGGGCCCGACTGAAATCCGACTGAATAGATGAAAAGGAGGAAACCGACGCTCTGAAGGGGTATCTCGCCCCCATACCCAAAGTGACCGAAGATCAAGCCTAAAAAGAGCACGCCGGCAACCGGCCCGAGATCGAAGGTTCCTATCCGCACCTTTCCGAGAAGGTATCCGAGGCCGAGTATGATGAAGTAGACCATCGTGGGGCTTTCGTGAAGGACGCTGCTGAAATAATCGACCATGTAGGCACGCTCCCGTTCCCGATTTATGGGTTAGATGACCATCCCGGCAATTCGATTTTTA
>WVXK01000007.1:20920-24782 GCA_011773515.1 Deltaproteobacteria bacterium | reverse complement strand
GGTATCGAATACTTCTTGCCTCTCTTCATCGCAAACCCTTCCTTCTCCAGCTCATCGAGGCACTCCCGGATTCTTCGAAGCTCCACCTTCAAGGCGCTTCCCATCTCCTCCTCGGTAACATTTGGCCTGGAGAGCAGAACCTTCAGCACCCTCCCGCGAAGCTGCCTTCGCGAACCCTCGAAGGGGGGCTGCCTCTGGTAGTGGGCGCTTTTTTTGTTCGGGTTGGGAACCTGCTTTTTCAGCATGGCCCCGTAATCCATGAGGGCGTAATACCACTCCCGCGGATTGTTGCGATCGAGCGTCTCGTCCACGAGGGGAAGGATCTCGGCATCCCTTATGCGCTCCCTTCCACGGAAGAAAAAGTGTATGAAAACCCGCCGTATGTTGGTTTCGATGAAAACGACGGGCCGGTTGAAGGCAAATGCGAGGACGGCGCATGCGGTTGCATGTCCTATTCCCGGCAGCGCGACCAGATCGTTTAGACGGGGCGGGATTTCACCGTTGTGCCTCGAAACGACCGTCTCAGAGATGGTTTTGAGCGCCACGGCCCTGCGGTTGTACCCCAGCCCCTGCCACAGGGAGAGGATATCCCTGAGAGGAGCCCCGGCAAGGGAGGGAAAATCGGGGAACGCCTCGATGAACCGCTCATATTTTCGAAGCACCCTGTCCACCTGGGTCTGCTGGAGCATCACCTCGGAAAGGAGAATCTGATAGGGCTCTCTCGTCTTTCTCCAGGGAAGATTCCTGCCGTTGTCACGATAATGCCGGTAGACGGTTTTTCTCAGCAGCCGGAACCCTTCCGGCGTGGGGCCCTCTTCGATGACCGCTCTTTCGTCAGGCGAATAGTCCGTTCTCTTCATGCCATCTGCCGCCGATGGCCCTAGTCGGAGAGCAGCATCTCGATGTCGTAGACAAGGTCGTCCCTGCTCTTCTCGGGCATGGTATACCATCCCGTGTCCATCCTGATAGCGTCGACGGGACAAGCCTCGACACAGAGGCCGCAGAACACGCACCTGAGCATGTCGATGTCGAACCTTATCGGGTACTTCTCTATCTTCGGGTCCGGGTGCTCCCCCGCCTCGATGGTGATGCACAGCGCCGGGCAGATTGTCGGGCAGCACATGCAGGCAACGCACTTCGGGTTCCCGTCTTCCCTCTTCGTCAAGCGGTGCCTGCCCCGAAACCGCGCGGGTACGGGCCGTTTAACATCGGGATAATCTATGGTGGGGATCTTCCGGGGATTCAAGAGGTTGCTGATGAAGTGATTTATGGTTACCGAGAGACCCTTCGCGATCTCGAGAAGGTAAACCCTCTCGGAGAGGGTCATCTCTTTCGGCCTCGATATCTTCTTTACCCGTATCATGTGAACCTCGCGTGGTTAATTAGATGTGCGGTAGCTTCACGATCATTTTCCTCCAGCCTCAGACCCGTTCTCACCGATGACCCTGTAAACGAGTCCGGCGAAAAAGGGCTCGGAACGAGCCATATCGTCGAAGACCGCCTCCTCGTTCTTATAGTCCCAGTCCGCCCCCAGCCTCCTTCCGAGGTCGGCCAGGATCCTGATATCTTCCCTGGCCCGGATCCTGGGGGGGAAAATGCGGTAAAAACGCTGGACCCTGCCGGCTTCGTTCGTGAACGTCCCTCCCCTCTCGACGAATGAAGCGGAAGGGAGAACCAGGGAGCTCGCCTGTGACACCGCACTTTCGTTGGGGGCAATGTTGATGGAGTACTCGACGGCCGAGACCACCCTCCCCGCTTCGTCGCCATCCAGGTCTCCCAGGCAGCATCCCAAAACGATCAGCAACTTTACCTTTCCCTGCCGCGCGGCATCGAGAATGCCATCGAAATCGAGGCCGCCGTCCTCCGGCCCGATGCGAAGCTCAACCGCCCCGCGGGAGTTGGGAGTCTTGTCCTTACTGACGAGAATCTCGTCAGAGTAATCATCGGCGACAACGGCCGGGGTGAAAGCGAGGTTGGGAGTGCGTATGATCTCGAAGGCAAGCTTTTTCGTGAGGTAGAGCTCCTCGTTGGAAGACCGGGGAGAAGCGATCACGGCTATTGCCCCGGCACCAAAATCCCGCTTCACCTCTCCGATCTTCAGGTTTGCCGTGTAAAACGCCGCGTCCCAATCGATGACAACGCTCTTTTCCCCCTCCACCGACCGGGGTTTTTCAATCCTGCCGTCGTTGGCTGCGGTGTAGGAAAACCTCCCGATGTCGCACATCCAGGGTCCGTTCACCTGCTCGTTGAACCTCGGCATCATCCTCCAGACCTTCCCCTCGTGATGGTGGACGAAAACGTTACACCCCGTGGCGCAGCCGGTGCAGATCGACTTTCCCTCCTTCAGGTACCAGACACGGCACTGGAAGCGGAAGTCCTTGCTCGTCAGGGCGCCCACCGGACAGATGTCGGCGAGGTTGCACGTGTACCGGTTACGGAGGAGCTGGTCCTGGTATATGTCGATCTCCGAATGGGAGCCCCTTCCGAAGATGTTGAGCTCGTCGGTCCCCGTCACCTCGCGCAAAAAGCGCATGCACCGGGTGCAGAGCACGCAGCGCTCCGCATCGAGGACGATATCGCCGCCCACGTCCTTCACCTTCGCCTTGTGGATCTTGTTCTTCAGGGGAAAGCGGCTCTTGTACAGGCCGAACTGCATGTAGTAGTCCTGGAGATAGCACTCTCCCGACTGGTCACATATCGGGCAGTCGATGGGATGGTGGACCAGGAGAAATTCAAGGACACCCTTTACGGCTTTTTTGACGGCATCGGTGTCCGTGTGTACCACCATATCGTGGTCCACATAGGTTGCGCAGGCGGGAAGGAGCTTCTGAACCCCCTCTATCTCAACCAGGCACATCCTGCAGTTCCCGTCTATCGAGAGGTGGGGGTGGTAACAGAACCGGGGTATGTGAATGCCGAGCCGGTCGCCCGCCTCGATGATCGTCGTCTCCGGTCCAACTTCCAGCTCTTTTCCATTCAACGTAACTTTCGGCATGCCCTCACACGAAACGAGAGGTCTCTAAATTTTCAACTCCCCGTCGAGACACTTCTTCTCCCTGATGTGATGGTCGAACTCCTCCCTGAACTTCCCGATAAAAGACTCGGCGGGCATTACCGCCGCTTCCGAGAGGGCACAGATGGTCGTGCCCTCCATGTTGTCGCACACGTCGAGAATCAGCTCGAGATCCCCCTCCTTGCCTTCTCCCCTCTCGATGTTTTCAAGGATGATCCGCATCCACTCCGTCCCCTCCCTGCAGGGGGTGCACTTCCCGCACGACTCGTGGGCGTAAAAGGTCATGATGATGGAAAGGAGCCTCACCATGCACACCCCCTCGGGAATCACGATGATCCCGGCGGTCCCCAGCATGGAGCCCGCCTTGGCAATCGACTCCATGTCGGCAGGGACATCTATCTCTTCGGCTTTCACGACGGGCACGGAAGATCCTCCGGGGATCACCGCCTTCAGCTTCTTTCCGTCCAGAATGCCGCCGGCATGCTCGTAGATGATCGACTTGAGGTTCGTGCCGGCCGGCAGCTCATACACCCCCGGCTTGTTCACGAACCCCGACACACCGTAGAGCCTCGTCCCGCCGTCCTTCTCCGTTCCCAGGGCCCTGAAAGCATCTCCACCATGCTCGATGATGTAGGGAATATCGGCGATCGTCTCGACGTTGTTTACCAGCGTGGGCGCCCCGAAAACCCCTATCTGGGCAGGGAAGGGCGGTTTCAGCCGGGGCTGCCCCTTCTCACCCTCGATGGACTCGATCATTCCCGTCTCCTCACCGCAGATATAGGCCCCGGCCCCCCGGTGAACGTAAACGTCCAGGTCGAATCCCGAGCCGAGGATGTCTTTGCCGAGATA
>WVXK01000007.1:9201-20874 GCA_011773515.1 Deltaproteobacteria bacterium | reverse complement strand
GTGGGCACCCACGGCATACGACGTTATCGCGATACCCTCTATGAGCAGGTGAGGACCCCGCTCCATGATGAGCCGGTCCTTGAAGGTCCCGGGCTCACTCTCGTCGGCGTTCACCACGACGAACTTGGGCTTATCGGTCACCTTCGGCATGAAGCCCCACTTCACGCCGGCAGGAAACCCCGCCCCCCCACGGCCCCGCAGGCTGGCCTTTTTCACCTCTTCGATGATCTGATCCGTATCCATCCGGAGGGCCTTTTCAAGGGCCGAGTAACCGCCGTGCTTTACATAGGTGTCGATGAACCGGTAATCATCGAGGTGGAAATATTTCGTGAGGACGAGTTCCATCTCTCTCCGCGTTTTTCAATCACCGCTCGATAAAATTTCGTCTATCTTCTCTTCCGTCAGGTTCTCCACATAGTCGTCGTTGAGCTGCATGACCGGCGCCGTTCCGCAGGACCCCAGGCACTCGACCAGCGACAGGGTGAACTTCCCGTCGGGGGTGGTCTCGCCCGGCTCGATACCGAGCTTTCCGGAAATATACTCGATGAGGTGGAATGCCCCGAGGAGGGAGCAGGAGACGTTCCTGCACACCTGCAGGTGATACCTGCCGACCGGCTTCTGGTTCAACATGGTGTAGAAGGTTACCACCCCGTGGACACGGGCGGGTGACAGGTCGAGGAGTTTCGCCACGTACCTGATCACATCGGTAGATATGTGCCCGAATTCCCTCTGGGCGATGTGGAGCGCCGGCAGGATGGCGGCCTGCCTGGCAGGATAGCGCGTAAGCGCCTCGTTGAATTCCCGCATCCCCTGGTCTGAAAACCGGATGCCCGTCTCCTTACCGCTCATCTCTCGAGTTCTCCGGCAATGATATTCAGGCTGCTCATAACAGCTATGAGATCCGCCACCATATGTCCCCGGACCATCTGGGGCATGGCGCTGAAGATGGCGAAACAGGGGGGCCTCACTTTGATCTTGTAGGGAGTTCCCTCACCGGAACTTATGATGTAGAAACCGAGCTCTCCGTTTGCCGCCTCCGTGGCATGGTACACCTCGCCCGGCGGGACCTTGATGCCTTCCATGATGATCTTGAAGTGGGCCATCAGCGCCTCGATGTTTTCGTGCACCTCATCCTTCGGGGGGAGGATCACGTCCCAGTTCTCCACGTTGATCGGCCCGTCCGGTATCTGGTCGAAGGCCTGCTCGAGTATCCGCAGGGACTGCCACATCTCCTCCATCCTGATCAGGTAGCGGTCGTAGGTATCGCCGTTGTCGGTTATGGGGATGTCGAAGTCGAAGCGGTCATACACGAGGTATGGCTGGTCCTTCCTCAGGTCGTAGGGCACGCCGGCTGCACGCAGACAGGGGCCCGTAAACCCCCAGGCGATGGCATCTTCCGCCGATATAGGGCCGATGCCGATGGTCCTGTCCATGAATATCCTGTTCTTCGTCACCAGCCTGTCCACGTCTCTTATGGCATTCGGGATGGTTTCCCGTATAACGTGCCGGGCTTTCCTGACCCAGGTATCGGTGAGATCGGCCATGAGGCCGCCGATCCTCGTGTAACACGTGGTCAGGCGGGCGCCGGTCAACTCCTCGACGAGATCGTAGATATCTTCCCTGGGCCTCCAGAAATACCAGAAATTCGTGAGGGCTCCCAGGTCGACCAGGGCGGCGCCGATGCACAGAAGATGGTCCCAGATCCGTGACAGCTCGCAGATGATGGTCCTTATGTACTCAGCCCGCTCGGGCACATCTATCCCGATGAGCTTTTCCACGGCCATAACGTACCCCACGTTGTTCATGAGCGGCGAGACGTAATTCAACCGGTCCGTATAGGGGATCACCTGACCCCAGGTGGTGTTCTCCGACTCCTTCTCGAAGCAGCGGTGGAGAAACCCGATCTGGTTGTCGCAGTTGACGATCGTTTCCCCGTCGAGCTCGACAACGATACGGAACACGCCGTGCGTTGCCGGGTGGGTCGGCCCCAGGTTGAGGATGACGTTATCACCCTCCCGCTCCATCCACTCTACGCCGTATTCTCCGGGGGGGAAATTATTTTCCGTCCCTTCGCTCACGACCTGCCCCCTACGTGTCCTTTTCCGGTTCCCTGGCTCCCTTTTCCCTGCCGCTTCCCCGCATGAGATCTGTCGCCTTTATCACCCTTCTCACGTCCTTTTGGGGATCTGGAAAATCGAGGCTCGGAACCGTTGGATGCCTGAGATCCTTCTGGTAATCCTTTCTCAAGGGGTGCCCCTCGAAGCCATCGTACATGAGAATCCTGCGCAGGTCCGGGTGCCCCTTTACCTTTATGCCATACATGTCCCAAACTTCCCGCTCGAACCAGTTGGCACCCTTCCATATCCCGGTGACCGTCTCGACTTCGGGGTCATCGTCGGGAACCCTCGTTTTGACCCGTAGCCTGCGATTCTTCGCCGAGGAATAGAGGTGGTAGACGACCTCGTACCTTGGTTCCCTCTCGAGCCAGTCCACCGCCGTCACGTCCATCAGGAAATCGAAGGACATCTCCGGATCGTCCCGCAGAAATCGCATTAAAGAGAGGAGAGCGTCCCTTTCGACGACAACCGTGTCGTCACCTTTGAAAGAGAGTGTCTCCAGGACATGATCCGAAAAACGCTCCCTTATATGCTCCAGTACCGAACTGCCCGGACTCATTTATCGTACCGCTCCTTCCACTTCTCTTCCCAGCTTTCCCTCGCCCGCGGCTCCCCTTTCTCGATCATCTCCTTGATCATCATCATCCCGTCGATCAGCGATTCCGGCTTCGGAGGGCATCCGGGAACGTAGACGTCAACGGGGATGAACCGGTCAACCCCCTGAACGACGCTGTAGTTGTTGTAAAAACCCCCGCAGGTGGCGCATGCGCCCATGGCGATCACCCACTTGGGCTCGAGCATCTGTTCGTAGATGGTCTTGAGGGCGGGCGCAATCTTGTAGTTCACCGTACCGGCGACGATCAGGAGGTCGGCCTGGCGTGGGGAAAAACGCACCACCTCCCAACCGTACCGAGAGATGTCGTAGTGTGTCCCCACCACCGCCATGAACTCGATGGCGCAGCAGGCCGTGCCGAAGGGAAGTGGCCAGAGCGAGTATTTGCGGGCCCAGGAAAGTACCTTCTCAAAACGGGTAAGGAGAATGGGGCTTCCCAGCCCATCGGAACTGTCGTTCTTTGCCATATCGGCCCTCCTCGGCAAGCATCACTATTGTACTGAAAAAAGACTCCCTGTAAAATTCAATAAAACCCGGGAAACCGTATACTGTTTGAATTGGCACGAAAACAGTGCGTATTCGGTTATCTATTATAGCACCTGATCGCCAAACACGCCGGATTTCCGGGACATACCATGAACGCACGGGGGACGTCCCCGCCGGGATTCCGGCCGTCGAAGACTTTCCTCAGACGGCGTGATCACCATTTCCATCTAATTTTACAGATAGCTGGAAGCTTAAGAACCTTCGTTTGGGGGGCAAAAGTAACTGAGGATCCGGCAATATGGATTTTCCGTCAGTGATGTTTCCTGCCCCTGTCGGGGCCGCTTACCTTATCCTCCAGATCTCTGAGCCTTTCCATCAATTCCTCGGGGCCAATCTTGCTCTTCCTGTGGCCGGCAAGCGTTGCTATGTCCTCACATACCTTTTCCAGCATCTCGACAAACCATGCATCCTGCAGCGAGCCACCCGACGCCCTCTCTAAAGCTATCCTGTAGGCACCGAAAATAAGGCGGGCAATTTTCTGGGCATTCCCGTGCGTGATGAACGACATGGCAGGGTCGTGGTCCACGAGAATGATAAGAGCCGTCGTTTTGCGCTCGTCTCCGTTGTTGTACTTCACGTCAACTTCGTCTCTTGAATCATCGGACTTTATGACGATCTGTTTTTTTCCCACGTATCCTCCTGGAAAAAAATAGCTTTTGTTCCCCATTACCTTTGCGATGCTCAGATATCCCGATCGAACTCAAAATATCTATAAAATATATTGACAAAATCGTCTTTGTTTAAGATATTATAATACACTTTCCCATTTTCTGCTATATTACAATCGTTTGTCACGCCTGCAAGCCGCCTGAGCCATCAAAACAATGTACGAACTCTCTTTTCTGGTTCAGGTTTTCATTCCGCATTCCGAATTCCGCAATCCGCATTGCCACTGTGTGCGATGGTACTGTTTTCTGTCGCTTTTCGGTTCCGGTCTTTAATGCCCCTCCCACACCCCGGCGGCAACGGCGAGAAGGGAGAGGGCAAGGACCACCCAGTGAAATGCGCTGAGCCGGAAGAAGACCTTTTCCGGGTCGATCTTCTCGGGCCTGTCGAAGAGGATTTGAAAGATTTTTCTCTCGAAGGCGAGCACGAGCGCGAAAACGACCCACACGACGAGCATGACCGTTATCCCGACACCGTCGGCAGTAAAGAGTTCCCCGAAACGCTCCGTAAGATACAAGAGCGCAAAACCGGAAATCCCCGCAAGGACGACGTAAACCCTGGCATGCCTTGCGAACCTTCCCTCGATGCGCTGAAACATCAGTGCCTTTTCGAGGGAGTCCTCCATCTTGAGAAGCATGGGAAAGATGATGACCGTCACGAAGGCAACTCCCCCGATCCAGAGAACCACAACAACCACATGGAGCGCGGTGAAAAGTGATATGAGGAAATCAGGGCTCATAGACCCAATATGCAAAAATGGTAGTCCCGGGTTCTAAGTCCCGAGTCCCGGGTCCCGTGTCCGGAGTTAAAAATAGATTGCCAGAACAACAGAAGCCAAGAGGTTGATCGATTGCGTACTTCTGATCTTGCCCACGCCAAAGCTTCCTGGTTTTCCGGAACTCCGGGTCCCGGGAAGTTCGGACCGATCGCTGCATTCTGTTTTCCTGAAGTTCAGATGTTCTCGATTTTCATTCCGAATTCCGAAATACCCCTGGCACACATGCTGCCGCTATCAGCCGTTCATACCGGCGGGGTATTCACTGTCCCGGCCCGTAATTCTCAGCCAGGTAGTCGATGATCATTCCGGCCTCTTCATCGGTAATGGGGCAGCCGTTGGTGTTTTTCATCCTCATCACCGTCGCCTCCCAACCCTCGATCGACTTCTTCTTCCCCTTCGGGCGTTCGATGGTGTGGCAGATGCTGCACTTGGTCTCAAAAAGCTGTTTCACATCTACTTTCTCTTCACCATTCACCACGCGCGGAACCCATGAAATCGTGATAAAAACCAGCACGAGAGGATACATCAGGGCCTTTTTCATCGGATTTTCCTCCTTATCCTCTTTGATCTCTCCAAGCGGACAACACGACCTTTCACCCCATTGCCCCAACACGGTGCCATTCCATTGTATTAAAATGACAAACCCTGTCAAATGGGCTGGTCACACCTCGGGTAAAAAACGGGACGAAGGGACGGGGAGGAAAATTCAGCCTGTCGATAATCACACGAAAACCAGATGTTGCCAAAGAGTAGGATCTTATCCGGAAACACTATTTTCCGCCGGGGATTATCGGTAATTTACGCGCCGGGAGCACCGGTGGTATAGTGGTTTCGCAGGAACAGGGGAACAAACTCAGCCTCCACCCTGTCTAAAGGTATGGCGGAAGAAACCCACATAAACCGGGATGAGGACGAAAAGCTTGTAAACCTCTGTAAAAAGGGCGACATGGACGCATTCGAGGCACTGGTGAGAAAGCACCAGAAGCGGGTATTCAACGTCGCCTACCGGATGGTGGGGAGCTACGACGAGGCTTCCGATATCGCACAGGAGGCGTTCATAGCCGTGTACCGGGGAATTAAAAAGTTCGAGGGAAGGGCAAAGTTCTCCACGTGGGTCTACACGATAACGATCAACACCGCGAAGAACCGGCTGAGCCAGTTAAAAGCCAGGAGGGCGCGGGAACCTGCCTCCATTGAGGACCCGATACGCACAGCAGGCGGAGAGATACACGCAGAGCCACGTTCGAAAGAGCCCTCTGCCCTCGACATGCTCGAAACCAGGGAGTTTGAGGAAAGGGTCAAGGAGTGCATCGACGCCCTGGATACCGATTTCAGGGAGGTGATTGTGCTGAGGGACATGCAGGGGTTAACATACGGTGAGATATGCGAGGTGCTTGGCGTCCCGCAGGGGACGGTAAAATCCAGGCTCTTCCGCGCCCGGGATTCGCTCAAGGAGTGCTTGAAAAAAGTGATGGGGAATTCGTGAATGGAATGCGAGCAGATACGGGAAAACCTTTCGGCATATGTCGATGGTGAAATCAGCGGGGAGGAAAGAGACCGGGTCGAGGGGCACCTGGTTGCCTGTGAAACGTGCGCCGGGGCTTTAGCCGAGCTGAACGCGTACCTTGAACGCATCGGGAAGCTCGAAGAGGTAGACCCTCCCCCCTGGCTGACCCAGAAGGTCATGGCGCGCGTTCAGTCGGAGTCGGAGGAAAAGAGGGGATTTTACCAGCGGTTTTTCCCGCAATTTCTCCTGGCCCGCCCGATCCACGCCCTCGCAACAGTCCTGATACTGGTCCTTTCCGTGTACGTCTTTCAGTCGATGAAAACAGGGGTTCAAAAGCCCGAAGAGAGCAAGGAAGTCGCGAAAAAAGTGACAGACGACATTTCGTTGCCCGTGGAAAAGAGGCAGGCGCCGGGTGAGACGGCCCCGGACGCCGGCCGCCGGGAAAGGGACGAGCAAGAGAAAGCCCCGGCAGGGGCGGTTATGGAACGTGCAGCACCCGCCCCCGGGCGCAATTTGAGTGAGGCTCCCGCACAGTTACCTCCGGCAGACAGAGAAAAGGTCGGGGCGGACGGGTATGCGCAGGCACCTGCTGTAACGTCCCCGGCCTCCCGGGAAAAACAGGCGCAAGAGCATGCCGGCAAAGCAGCCAAGGGTGAATTCAGGCCCTTGATAATGGGGGAACCGGCGACAGGCAAGTTTGACGTGAAGCTGATCGTGACCGTTTCGGACCTTGAAGCTGCCCGGGATGAAATAGAAGAGATACTGGCCAAAACGGCGGGAACCGTGATCCTTAAGAAGCATTTCGATACAAAAGTGGCCACATTTCACGCGGCCACCGGAAAAGAACATATCACCGCCCTCAAGGGTCGCCTCTCGAAGGTCGGGAAGGTCAGGCAGGAAAAGGGTGCCTTCGAGGGTGAAAGGGCGGGGGGAGAAGAGGTGGTCGTCATGATCGAGATCTACCCTGCAGGGCAAAAACCCTGACCATCTCCCGTACCGGTATGCTCCCAAACGCTTCTGTGATATTTTTAAGGGAACGGGGAAGAGGCACGACAGGGAGGATAAAAAGGAGCGCGATCTATGGAAGGAGTTTTCATTGCAGGATTGATCGGGTTCGGGCTGGGAGCGTCGCTTGTTGCCGCAATCCTTTTTTACAGGAGAAAAAGGCGCAAATCGAAGGAAAAGGTGCAGATATTCTCATCCATTGAGGAAATCCGGCAGGTGGGCGAGCTCGTTGCGTTCAAGATCGTGACCAAGGAGATCGTCACCGCCGCAGACCACTGGTTCGGCGACATCGGAAAGAAATATTTCCTCTGGCTCATATCCACGAAAAAAATGGCGATGATCTTCGAATTCTCCATCGATTTCAAATACGACTTGAAGAGCAGGGACTTTGAAATCCAGCACGTGGGCGAAAACAGATACCGGATGAAGATGCCGAAATGTTTCTACGACATCCACATAAAAGACATCAACTTTTACGATGAGCAGACCACGAAACTGCTCCCCTGGCTCCTTCCCGACCTCATAAACAAAGCTTTCGGCATGGGGTTCGATGAAAGCGACAAGAACCGGCTCGTCGAGGAAGCGAAACAGCAGGCATCCCAAATGGCGGTGGAGATGGTCCGGAAGCTGCGATCCGAGGTCCAGAGTTCCGCCCGGCAGACGCTGGAGACCATAACGAAGGGATTTGGCGCCGAACTCGCTGGCGTCGATTTTTCCGACTCCGAGCTCGTCCAGTTGAGCGTTGAATCCCCTTCCGTTGCCGAGCTGGAGCAGGCGCAATAAGAGTAGTCCCGGGTCACCTTTCTCAAAGTACTGTAATTCGGATTTCGGAAATCGGAATGCGGAATGAAAATCAAATATAATTTTGTCGAGCTGTTTTGATAGATCGAATGATGATTGAGCGAATTTCGTTTGCTTCAGTTGGCAGTACATCGAGATCTCTTTGGTTTACATTCTTAGATCCGGCAAGGAGATCCAACCAATAAATCGTTTCATCGGCTTCTTCTTCAACGATGCCCAATTTAGCAATAAATTCGGCCCGTGATCTTGCTCTGCACGCAGCATAGTAATTAGCCCCAATCGATGTTCCCGATTTGAGTATTTGCCGGCCGAGGACAAATGTGGTTTGGTTTTTCGGAAGTTTTTCCGCAAACTCTATGATCATCAATGCAAAGTGCTTGAGCCTCTGTCTTAACTCTTTGCTCATGTTTACCCCATAAAAAAACTTTCTTTTAATTTATCTAAAGCAATAATAATTCCGCATTTATGTTTTACTGTTTTTATTCCGCATTCCGAATTCCACATTCCGCAATACCATGAGACAGTCTGCAATCCGTTGTCCACAATCCATGGTTCTGGCAAAAAAGTGGGAACATTTTACCTGCCTGCCATGTCTAACCAGGTAAAGCTCGCTGAAAATAAACTTGAAGGAGGATAGAAATGAGCAGGAAAACCTTGATAACGGCTTTTTTGGTGTTGATGATCGCAAGCATGGGCTGCAGCCAGCCGGCAGGTGCGGCGAAGGAAAAAGCAGGCCCGGACGCACTTTCAACGACCCTCGACGATCAGACACAGGTGGCGATCACGATCTACAACGTCAACCTCGGCCTGGTAAAGGACCAGAGGGAGATAAAGCTCGGCACGGGAACCTCGGAGCTCCGCTTCATGGACGTGGCGTCCCAGATCATCCCCACGAGCGTGCACATCAGGTCGATCGCAGAGCCGGGCAGTATCCTGGTGCTCGAGCAGAACTACGAGTACGACCTCCTGAACCCTCAAAAGCTCCTCGAGAAATACGTGGGCAAGGAGGTGAAGCTCTACTACAGGAACCCCTACACGGAAAGGGAAGAGATCGTCGTTGCCACCCTCCTCTCGAACAACGGGGGGCCGATCTTCAAGATCAACGACGAAATCACCTTCGGCCATCCCGGGAGGATAATCTTCCCGAAGGTGCCGGAAAACCTCATCTCGAAGCCGACCCTGGTCTGGCTTCTTCAAAATGATCTGAGAAAGCCGCAGAGGCTGGAGGCCACCTACCTTACGAACGGGATAAACTGGAGGGCCGACTACGTGGTGACCCTGAACGATACAGACGACAGGGCCGACCTGTCGGGATGGGTATCGATCGACAACAAGAGCGGTACGACATACAAGAACGGGAAGATCAAGCTCGTCGCCGGCGACGTGAACAGGGTCAGGGACGAGCGGCAATACCGGGACAAGATGATGCGCTACGCGGTGGCCGAGGCGGCGAAGCCGAGGGAGCAGTTCAGGGAAGAGGAATTCTTCGAGTACCACATCTACACCCTTCAGAGGCCCGCTACCATAAAGCAGAACCAGACAAAACAGATAAGCCTCATAAACGCGGGCGAGGTCCCCGTCCGCAAAGAGCTGCTCTACTACGGCGCGAGCCACTATTTCCGGAGCAGGCACGGGGAGATGATATCGAACCAGAAGATCGGCGTCTTTTTGGAGATCGCCAACAGGAAAGAGAACAACCTGGGCGTTCCCCTTCCCAAGGGAACGGTCCGCGTCTACAAGCGGGACAGCGAGAACAGCCTTCAGTTCGTCGGGGAAGACTCGATAGACCACACCCCGAAGGACGAAAAAGTCAGGGTGAAAATGGGGGACGCCTTCGACGTGGTGGGAAGCAGAAAGCAGACGGACTGGAAGAAGATCGCCTATGACACCTACGAGGCGGCCTATGAAATCTCACTGCGAAACCACAAGAAGGAAGACGTAATGGTGAAAGTCGTCGAGCCGATTCCCGGCGAGTGGAAGATACTGAAAACCTCCCATGATTACGCAAAAACCGAGTCGCACACCGCCGAGTTCAACATCCACGTGCCGAAGGACAGGGAGACGAAGCTCACCTACCGGGTCAGAATGAGGTTTTAAGCAAAAAAGAGACGGGCACATCCCGCACATATAAAGGGAAAGGCCCCCGCCTCGTAAGAGACGGGGGCCTCTTTTTGTCTCTGAAACTCGTACGAACAACTTCCCTGCCCTACAGGACAATCTCGGGCGAAAATCCCCTTCTCGTCGTGTTCTCCGTGACGACGCGGGGCTCGAGAAACTGGAGCAGGTATTCGAATCCTCCCGCCTTCGAGCCGACTCCCGACATCTTGAAGCCGCCGAAGGGCTGCCTTCCCACGAGGGCCCCCGTGATTCCCCGGTTGATGTAGAGATTTCCCACTTCGAACTCCTCAGCCACCTTCCTGATGTTTGCGGGGCTTCTCGAGAAGAGCCCCCCCGTGAGGGCATATTCCGAATCGTTTGCGATCGCTATGGCCTCTCCGATGGTTTTTGCCTTCATAACGGCCAGGACGGGGCCGAATATCTCCTCCCGGAGCAGTGCTGAGCCCGCGGGAAGATCCGTAAATACGACGGGAGAAACGAAGTAACCCCTCTGCGGCACGGAAACGGTTGCCGCAACGACCCCCTCCGCCTCGCCCACCTCCCGGTAGCGCAGGATCCGCTCTTTCGCCCTTTTATCGATGACGGGGCCCACGACGTTGGCGGGGTCATCGGGGGGCCCCGCGGTCATGCTCTTTACCGCCTCCGTTAAGCGGGCAAGGAACCTTTCGTAGCAGGAGGAAAGGACGACAACCCGGGAGCAGGCCGAACACTTCTGCCCCTGGTACCCGAAGGCAGATTGCATGACGCCGGCCACGGCCAGGTCGAGGTCCGCGTCCCCGTCGACGATTATCGCGTTCTTGCCGCCCATCTCGGCGATGACCTTCTTGACGCCTTCCTGCCCTGCCCCGGTCCTGCCCGCCTTCTCCACCATGCCGAGCCCCACCTCCTTTGAGCCGGTGAAAGCGATCAGGTTTACCCGGGGGTTCTCGACGAGAAAATCGCCGACCTCGCTGCCACGGCCGGGGATGAAGTTCAATACCCCGCCGGGGATGCCCGATTCGGCGAAGACGGAATAGACATGATATCCGCAGACGGGGGAAAGGCTGGAGGGCTTGTAGAGGACGGCGTTTCCCGCAACCAGGGCAGCCGAGACCATCCCCACCGATATGGCGAAGGGGAAGTTCCAGGGGGCGACGACGAGGGCAACGCCCCGCGGGCGGTAAAAGTGCCTGTTGTCCTCTCCTGGCAAATCTCCCATCTTTCTGGGCTTTGCGAGCCGTTCCATCTCCATTCCGTAATAGGTAAGGAAGTCGATCGCCTCGGCAACGTCGGCATCGGCCTCGGCCCAGCCCTTGCCCACCTCATATATCTGCCACGCGACAAATTCGGCTCTTTTGTTCCGCATGACATCCGCCGCCTTGAAGAGATACCCGGCCCGCACCTCCGGGTCGGTCCGTGCCCACTCTTTCAGGGCAGCCGCGGCAGACGCGACCGCTTTTTCGGCCAGCCCTCTATCCACCGCGCTTACCGTCCCGACCACCTCTTCGGGATCAGCAGGATTCACCGATACGATCTCTGCATT
>WVXK01000007.1:7569-9183 GCA_011773515.1 Deltaproteobacteria bacterium | reverse complement strand
AGCGCGCACCTGTGCGATCGCATGCCCGATAACTTCTCTGTTCTCCCTGAGGGTGAAATCCAGAAGAGGCTCGTTTACAAAGGGCCCCGCGGAAACGGGCCCCTCATCTTCCCGCGCCTCGACGTGTGGCTCCGGTTCCGCAAGCAGCAGGTCGGAAGGGGTATTCTCGGCAAACCGCTTCCTCAAAAATCCCTCGTTCGACGTGTTCTCCAGGAGGCGGCGCACCAGATAGGCCATGCCCGGTATGAGCTCTCCCACGGGAACGTACTCGCGGACGGTATACCCAAGCTTCCCGAGCGCCCGCTTAACGGGCTCGGCCATGCCGTAGAGCATCTGAAATTCGTACCGGTCCCGGGTGACACCCATCGTATCTGCGAGCACGATCGTCTTTGCGATGGACCGAACATTGTGCGTACCGGCGGCCAGCACCACGTGCTCGTTATCTTTCAGGATCATCTCCACGCACCGCTCGAAATGCGCGTCGGTGTGCGCCTTCTTCGAGAAAACGGGAAGCGGCCAGCTCTTCTGCCTGGCAACGATGTTCTCATACTCCCAGTATGCCCCCTTTACCAGCCGGATCGATATCCGGTGGTCCCCCCGCTTCGCCCACGCGATCAGCCGCCTGAGATCCTCACCCGTCTCCCTGAGGTAGGCCTGGACGGCAACGCCGAAGTTCTCCCAGCCCCGGAACTCATCCTCCTCGAGAATCCCGGTGAAGACGTCCAGGGTGATATTTTTCAGGCCCCGCATCTCCATGTCGAGGTTTACAAACCCGCCGGCATCTCTCGCCCTCCGAAGCAGGGGGCGAAGCCTCTCCTTCACCATCTCGACGCTGTCTTTGTGATTTACGGCGCTCATCCGAGAGTAGAGGGAGCTGATCTTCACCGATACCTTGAGAAGGGGAAGGTGGGAAGACACCGTACCCGTCTCCCTCTCCCATGCCGCGATCTCCTCCTTCAGCACGTCGACGAGATGGAGGTATTTCTGCCCGTACGATTCGGCCTCCTTTTCCGAGAGGGCCTCCTCGCCCAGAATATCCACCGTATAGGTCCTGCCGGCGTAAAGGATTTCTCTCAGGGCATCCTTCCCACCCTCGATGTCCCTCCCGGCGATGAAGCTCTTTGCGAAACCCTCCATGTTCTTCCTGATAACGGACGCCGCCAGGGGCGAGGTAAAGGATGCCGTGACCCCCTTCAGGGCCGCCTTGAAAAAATCGGGGAATTCGAAATCTTCCGAGAGAAAGTATTCCCTCAGGTGTGTTGCGATTGCCTCATCGGTCAGGAGGGTCGGAAAGACGTCGACAAAGCGGAAAAGCTGTACTTTGAATTCGGGATTTTTCATCACCAGGTCCATGGCCTGTCCAACCCACCACTTCCTGTCGAATATCGAGGGTGTCTCAGCCTCGATGAGCCCGAAAATCTCCCTTCCCTTTTGAACGACCCGGTCCTGGTCTTCCCGCGAGTTCATGGTGCACCCCCCTCAAGAGAAAAGTTGCAATCGTCAAGGAGGAAAGTGTTTTGTAAGAGCATCATCCACTTACAGTTTACACCGTCTGCCACCGGCACCATAAACGCTTCTTGGTGGGAATCATCTTGAATCGGCCATTAAGACTAT
>WVXK01000007.1:6150-7551 GCA_011773515.1 Deltaproteobacteria bacterium | reverse complement strand
AATTTCATCAAATTATCAAAAGGACCAGGAGGTAGAAAATGGCAGAACCAGGACGGGTAACTCCCGAAGAGGCGCGAAAGAGAGTAAGCTCAGGCGAAGCCCTGCTCGTATGCGCTTACCACGAGGATGCGAAATTCCAGCGCGTCCCGCTCGAAGGAGCGATTCCCTTCAGCGAGTTCTCATCGAAGGTCTCCTCGCTCCCGAAAGACAAGGAACTCATCTTCTACTGCGCCTGACTCAACGAAGGAACCGCTGCCGGTCAGGCAATCAAATATACAAATCAAGGATTTACCAACGCAAAAGTACTCAAGGGCGGCGTTGACGCCTGGAAAAACGCCGGCTACCCGATGTCAAACTAATGCATTCGTCGACGGTTTTCCCCGGAAAATGTGCCGGAACCTTGCGGTGACCGGGGATAGTCTGATTCCGGATGACCCTACACCCGCAGAACCTGTTTCACCAGGGACTCGATTATATCACCCGTGCCCCTCTTCTCGCTGAACGGATCCGTTTTCAGCCGGTGGGGAAGGGCAAGCCTGAATCCGTCTGCAAGGTCCTCCGCGTCGATCGATCTCTTCCCCCGATAGGCGCTCGAGGCCCTGGCGACCTTCATGAGAATTATGTCCCCCCGCATCCCGTAGAGCCCAAGCTCGGATGTCGCCTCGCACACGCTCTCTATGTCATCGTCGGATATCTTAACTTCATCGACCAGTGACCGGGCAGCCTCTATCTTCTCCTGCAGCTCTTCGTCCTCCCGCACGAGCTCCACAACGCCATCTCCCTTTTCCCACCTGAGAACACGGTTGACCACTTCCTTTCTCATATCGGGGGAAGTGAAACCGCTGACCTCGACGGAGAGCCCGAAACGGTCCAGAAACTGGGGACGGAGCTCACCCTCTTCGGGGTTCATGCTCCCCACCAGGATAAATCTCGAGGGGTGATCGAAGCTCACGCCCTCCCGGCGAACCCGGTTCCAGCCGCTTACACACACATCGAGCAGGATATCCACGATGTGGTCGTCCAGGAGGTTTACCTCGTCGATGTAAAGTATGTTGCCGTTGGCCGAGCCCAGCACGCCCATCTCGAAGCGCTTCACGCCCTCTCGCAGCGCGCCCTCGATATCGATGCTCCCGACGACGCGGTCCTCGCTCGCGTTCAAAGGAAGCTCGATTACCTCGACCCGCATGCGCTCATAGGTTTTGTCCCCGTCTGTCCCTTCACATTCAGGACACAAATCGCCCCCTTTGAAACAGCCGAATCTGCATCCCACAGCCACGTCCTTCTCCGGAAGAACCCGGGTGAAGGACCGAACAGCCGTCGTCTTCCCCGTCCCCTTCTCACCGCGGATCAGCACGCCCCCGATCCCCGGGTCGATGGCGCTGAAGATGAGCGCCTTCTTCA
>WVXK01000007.1:0-6128 GCA_011773515.1 Deltaproteobacteria bacterium | reverse complement strand
CTCCTTATCGACAGTCGAATATCTAAACAACTGCAATTCGGAACGCGGAATGCGGAGTGTGGAATAATAAACCAAAATTGAATCTGGTTTTTATGATTTCATTCCGAATTCCGATTTCCGAATTCCGCATTGCAAAGGCAATCTATTATTTTTATCTCTTAAATTTGGCCATGTTTCGGCCCAGCCATTCCTCCCCTCCGGCCGGGCAATACACCCGCCACTTTGCCCGAAAATAATCGTCTCCCATCCACTCCAAGAGATCCGAGCGGACCTCCCCCACCACCTTGTAATTCAAGTCGAACTCAAAGACCGCTATGGTCCGGTCATCCAGGTCGATAAACCGCACGAAGTAGCGCTCATCGGCAACGCTCCCGCAGTCGACGGGGCCGATCTCTTCCCGGAGCAGATCCAGCTTCCTCATCACCCTCCTGATGGACATCGGTTTGCCCCCGATAAATATTACCCGGCCCCCCGACCCGAAATCACCGTACCTTTCGAGAATTTTTTTCATAGACATGGCAATCTCCTCACACGATCCGGTGGCCGCCTTTCAAGAGCTCGACCTGCGTCTCCCGGATCAGCTCGCCAAGAGACAGATACTCTCCCCCGAGGGCCTCGGCGAGCATCTTGGATTGGCCGCTGTAGAAGATATCGGAGGAACCCCTTTTCACCTCCCAGCCCTCCAGAGCCCTTCTCACTGCATCCATGGCAAGGTTCATTCTGGCAACATCGACGACGCAGGAGGTGACGCCCATCTCCTTTATTTTCCGGGACAGCTGCACAGATTCCACGAAGGGGTCGTTTCCGAAAGCTGATATGTTGGCATTTCCGTCGGTGATCAGGATCATGTAGGGCGGGTTTTCCTTCGACTTTCTCTTCTCCTTCTCCATCATTTTCATTGCAGCGTAGAGCCCGATAGAGAGGGGGGTGGTTCCACCCGACCTTATGTTTTCCATCATCCTCATCGCCTTCTGGATAGATCCCGTCGGCTCGAGAATGACCTCGGCAAAATGATCCCTGAACGAGATTATCGCTACTTTATCGCGTCGTATGTAGGCCTCTTTGAGCACCGACAGAACCGTGCTCTTGAGGAAACCGATCTTCTGCTGCGTCTCGATGGATGAGCTGGCATCGAGGAGAAAGAGTATGAGGTTTCCCGTTTTGTTCTCATACTGCTTGTACATCAGGTCCTGGGGCCTTACGGAAAACTTTCCGCCCCCCCTTCCGTCATATGAGGCTGCCGCCCTGATCGTCGCATCGATGGCAACCTTTCCGCCCTTCCTTTCCGTGGAGCTCACGTAACGCCCGGGAGGGCTGTCCGTCCTGGTCACGCTCCGCTTACCCGTCCTCCGCCTGAATATCCTGTCTTTCGCCGATTTGAAGAACCTGGGGTTGAACTCCTCCTCGGGGTCGAATTCCCGGGAGTCCACGTACCCCTGGCAGAGATCACAGTTGGGATTATCGCAGCTCCTGACCTTGTATTTGTCCCTCGAGGAACCATCCCGGCCCCCCGTTGCTCTGCCTTCCTTTTTGGGCTTCTTCTCTATTGGCTCTCTCTTCTCGCTCACCTTGCCCACCTCATCCTTGTAGAAGAGGATCATCGTGTGCCCCGAAGCTCCCGACCTGAGGTAATTCGTGATGGCATGCGGTTCCGAATCCCCCCCTCCACCGTCCGCTTCGAAGATGCTTCTGAGCTTCTCGATCGTATCCTTCTTCACCGTCTCCATCTTCAGCCGGTGAGGAAGCGCGAGGCGGAAGCCGTCGGCGAGCCCCTCGGAATCTATCTCGTCCTTTCCGCGATAGGCGCTCGAGGCCCTGGCGACCTTCATGAGTATGATGTCTCCCCGCAGACCGTAGAGGTGAAGGCCCGATGTAATCTCGCACACCCGCTCGATGTCACTGTCATCCACCCAGACATCGGGGAGAAGCCTCCGGGCGGCCTCGATCTTCCCCCGGAGCTCTTCGTCCTCGCGAAGAAGCTTCCCCACGCCGATACCCTTATCCCATTGAAGAACCCGCTCAACCACCTCGCGGCGCATATCGGGGGAGGAAAAACCCCCCACCTCAACCGAGAGCCCGAACCGGTCGAGGAACTGCGGCCTGATCTCCCCCTCCTCGGGGTTCATGCTTCCGACCAGGATGAAGCGGGAGGGGTGGTCGAAGCTCACTCCCTCGCGGCGGACACGGTTCACGCCGCTCACGGAAACATCGAGCAGGATATCCACGATGTTATCGTCCAGCAGGTTCACCTCGTCGATGTATAAAACGTTACCGTTGGCAGCCCCCAGAACACCTATATCGAATCGCTTCACACCATCGCGGATGACGCTTTCGATGTCGATGCTTCCCAGAACGCGGTCCTCGCTCGCGTTCAGGGGAAGATCGACCACATCCACGCGCCGGCGCTCGTAGGAGCGCCCGTTTCCGCCCGTGCATTCCCGGCAGTAATCGCCGCCCTGAAAACAGCCGAACCGGCATCCAACGGCCACTACCTTCTCGGGAAGTACCTGGGCAAGCGACCGGACCGCCGTCGTCTTCCCCGTTCCCTTCTCCCCGCGGATGAGCACTCCCCCGATCCCCGGGTCGATGGCGTTGAAAATGAGCGCTTTTTTGAGCAGCTCGTGCCCCACGATCATCGAGAAGGGGGGAATGTCACTCTGTGAGCGATAGCTGAACATACGAAGCCCTTGAATTGATTACGTTCTTGCAATTATATACCATAAAACCTCTTTCACAAATCTTTGCCTCGCCCTCCATCGGTTCAAGCGATAGCCGCTTTTATCGAACACTTTAAATAGGATTAAATATTTGCGCCAGAAGATCCCTTACATTCTCGAAAATTTACCTTTATCGGTCCGGCCACCGGTTGTGAACAGGTAAAAATTTTACGCTTGGAGGAGTCAGGCAGATATCTGAATGAACGGTAGAATTCGGAGCATCCGATGCCCCGATCAACGTGAAGGAACTCGAGGAAAACGAGCGCGGTGGTAACACCTTCACCGTTATCCTGTACGAAAGGACCCCCAATAAAAAAAAGGAACGGGCCGAAGAGAAACGGGGTCTTTCCATCAAAAATTGCCCTCAGACCCTCTCTATGATCGTGGCCGTGGCCATGCCGTGGCCGATGCACATGGTCTGAAGGCCCAGGGTCCCGCCCCGCTTATCGAGTCCGGAAAGAAGGGTGGCCATGATCCGTGCCCCGCTCGCCCCCACCGGATGGCCCAGGGCGATGGCTCCCCCGCAGGGGTTTACCCTGTCCATGTCGGGGTCAAGCTCCTTCGCCCAGGCAAGGACGACGCTGGCGAAAGCCTCGTTTATCTCGACGACATCGACATCATTGAGTGAGAGGCCGCTTTTTTTCAGGATATTCCTGGTTGCCGGAATGGGCCCGTCGAGCATGAGCACCGGGTCGCTCCCCACGACAACTTTATGGAGGACCCTGGCCTTACCCTTCAGACCCAGCTCCTTCGCTTTTTTCTCTGAGGAGATAAGGACCGCGGCGGCGCCGTCGGTTATCTGGCTTGAGTTTCCCGCCGTTATGACGCCATCCTCCCTGAAGGCCGGTTTCAGTGACGAGAGCTTCAAAAGAGACGTGTCGAAACGGATCCCCTCGTCCGTATCGAGGACGACCTCGCCGTCTCCCTCGCCGGGAACCCGGACGGGAACGATCTCTTCCCTGAAAATCCCCCTCTTCGTCGCCTCGCCGGCTTTTCTGTGGCTCTCGAAAGAAAAAAGGTCCATGTCCCCGCGCGGTATATCCCAGTTTTCCGCCATCATCTCCCCCGATATCCCCTGGTGAACGAGACCGTACTTATCGATGAGGGCCGGGTGGAACTCGCCGTAATCGGAGCCGAGGGGAACCCTGCTCATGCTCTCCACCCCCGCCGCGATCACCAGGTCCATGTCACCGGCCTCTATCGCCTGGGAGGCGAAGTGGATGGCCTGCTGGCTCGACCCGCACATCCTGTTGATGGAAACGGCAGGAACCTGGACGGGAAAACCCGCCAGCAGGGCCGAGAGGCGGGCGATGTTCGCCCCCTGCTGACCCGTCTGGGTGACACACCCGACGATGATATCCTCAACCTGACCCCGGGGCACCCCGCACCGGTCCACCAGAGCACCGAGGACACGCGCCAGCAACTCAACGGGGTGAACAGAGCTGAGCATCCCGTTCCTCTTCCCGAGGGGGGTCCTCACCGCCTCCAGGATAACCGCCTTTCCCATGACGTTCCTCCTTTTCCCCGACTGTGAAGGGTGAGCACTTTAATTCACGAAAATCCTCACTACCATTTCACCACGTTCACCCGCGCGAATAAACCATAAATAGTTGCGAAATAGTTGCGCTCATGTCTTTCCAGAGATCCTCGCTGCACCGCTCCTAACAATATTTCATCTTATGATTGTAAACATAAATGCGGGAGACTGCTTTGGAAAGAAAGAACCATACCCTCATATTCGACGATTCCTGCCCTCTTTGCAGAAAATCGGTCGGCTGGATCGTATCGCTGATTGGAAAAGACAGATTGCATCTCATCCCCTGCAATTCAGAAGAGAGGAAAAATCTCCACCCCGAGATCGGTGATGAGGAGTGCTCTTCCGCCATCCAGCTGATAACGCCTGATGGAAAAGTTTTTGCCGGCGACAGGGCCATCATCGAAATTCTGAACGTGAACGGCAGGCGTTCCGGCCTGAGTCTCTTGTGGAAAGTTCCGTTTCTTGGCTCACTGTTTGGCAGGGCCTACCGGTGGGTGGCGATGAACCGGTATCGAATCTCAGCTCTATTGCTCAAAATCTAAGAAAAATTAGCACGATGTATGATTTACCTGAACTCCCTCGATATCGCCCTGTCTACCGAGAGCGCGCCTCCCCCCTTTATCATCAGCGCAAGGGCGATGGCAATAGCCAGGAGGTGATACTCGTATCCCTCCCCGGGGTTCTTCCCGAACCAGTTCATGAAAAACCCGATCTTCCAGTGCACCAAATAGATGGCACCAACCATCACGCTGAAAATTCCAAAGGCGGCAACTCTCGTGAGAAGACCGGCGATAAGCCCCAGGGATCCCAGAAACTCGGCCGCTATGACGAGGAGCGCTAAGACATAGGGGATCCCCATCTTGGTGGTGAAAAACCCCATGGTCCCGGAAAAACCGCCCCCCCCGTACCAGCCGAGGGCCTTCTGTGCCCCGTGGGGAAACATCACGACACCCAGTAAAATGCGAAGGAAGAGTGCAGCCAAATCGTTCTCCGTTTTTATCAGCCATTTCATCGTGAATTACCCTCCTGATCATGTTCCTGTGAGAACCAACGCACACTATTTTAGATAGGCCTTCACCGTTTCATGGTTTCCCCGCTTCCGATAATTTCCCAACACCTTTGAATCAGTAGAGGTTTCTGTAGTGCTCGGAAATGAGCAGGCTGTAGAGCTCATCTACGGCGGCTGCCATCCCGGAAGCCATGAACTGCCTCATGAGAGGTTTTCTCACCTTGAGATAGACGGTGTTTTCCTTCTTTACCCCCGTTGTATCGGACAGCCGATCGAGGGCGGTCTCCATGTCGGAAATCTCATCGATGAGCCCGTAGTCGAGGGACTTTTTTGCCGAGTAGAGCTCCCCCGTTGCCATCTCGCTCACCTTCTCCCGCGAGAGCCCCCTTCCCTCCACGATGATGTCGATGAACCGCTGATAGAGGTCATCGTGGAGCTCCTCGAGCCTCGCCTTCTCCTCGTCCGTCAGCTCCCGGTGAAAAAGGGACATGTCCTTGCTCGCGCCCTTCTTCATGACCTCGAGCCTGACCCCGAGCTTCTCCATCACGTCCTTTAGAACCGGCTTGACCGAGAGCACGCCGATGCTTCCCAAAAGACCCGTGTGAGGGGAAAAAATCCTCTTCGCCCCGCAGGCGACCATGTACCCTCCCGAAGCGGCCATCAGGGTGTAACAGTAGACGGTTTTTTTTTCGGCAAGCCTCTTGAGCGAGAAATAGAGCATCTCGGAAGCCGCGGCGCTGCCCCCCGGGCTGTCTATCTGAAGCAGGAGGCCCTTTATGAACCTGCTCCTCTCGATGAGCCGCAGGAGGCGCAGGTAGGGTGCCACCGACCTGGCCATCATCAGCCCGTCGAAGGAAAGCACGGC
>WVXK01000006.1:47380-48272 GCA_011773515.1 Deltaproteobacteria bacterium | reverse complement strand
CTGATCCCCGCAACGCCCATGCCGTCCTTTATCTGGTAGCCCCAGCAGATCAGGAGGATGACGAACAGGGTCGCGCAGAAACCGAGGGCGCCCAGGTAGACGATCCCCGGTTTCTTCATCGCGGCCAGGACGTCCGTTTCCACCCTGGTTGTCTTGTCCGGTCCCTTACCAGCGTTCACGCTCCGTGCCCCCTTTTCTTTCCCTTCAGATAGTATATGGACGATCCGGTTCCCAGCTCCTCGAAAACCCGGTAGGCCCTGCCGGAGTGGGAAAGCTCATACACCCTCGAGGCCTCGTCCAGGAGGTTGCCGAAGACGATGGCTTTCGTCGGGCAGCTCTGGGCGCAGGCCGTCGTCACCTCCCCGTCCCTCACCCTGCGCGACTCGTCCTTCGCCCTGTCCTTGGCCGTGCGCAGGCGCTGTATGCAGAAGGTGCACTTCTCCATGACCCCCTTGGACCTGACCGATATGTCGGGGTTGAGCATTCTGTGCAGCGGCTTCTCCCACCGGTGCTGGAACCAGTTGAAGCGCCTCACCTTGTAGGGGCAGTTGTTTGCGCAGTAGCGCGTCCCCACGCAGCGGTTGTAGACCTGGACGTTCAGCCCGTCCTGGTTGTGGTAGGCGGCGTAGACGGGGCACACCGGCTCGCAGGGCGCATAGTGGCAGTGCTGGCACATCATGGGGATGAAGTCCACACCGCCGTTCTTATCGTAGAAGGGCTCCACCCGCAGCCAGGACATCTCCCTGCCCTTGAGCTGCTCCCTGGTGCCCACGATGGGGACGTTGTTCTCCACGTAACAGGCGGCCACGCAGGCGGCGCATCCCGTGCACTTATCAAGATCGATCGCCATGGCCCACCGGTAGGTATCGTGCCGGTGGGGAGGATAGAGGGT
>WVXK01000006.1:46301-47291 GCA_011773515.1 Deltaproteobacteria bacterium | reverse complement strand
AGAGACGCGCCTGCCGGTCCTCGTGATCACAAGCCCTTCCCGGTAGTCGACGGTTCCGCCCGTGCCTTCATCTACCCCGACGTCGCCGTGTGCGTCGCGGAACATGACGAAAACCCCCTCTGCAAGCCCGGGCTGCACCTTGACCGCCAGGGTGCCCTTCCAGCCGGCAGATCTGACCTCCACCTCGTCTTTGTCCCTCACCCCCATCTTCCGGGCGGTCTCCTCGGGTACGGAAATGAAGCGGCCGTATGAAATGGTGGTGAGGGGGTCGGGTATCTCCGACAGAAGGGGGAGGTCCCGGCTCCGGCCGTCGAAGGTCCGGATCGAAGGGGCGAGCACGAGGAGCGGTTTCCGGGGAGTTAGCTCCCCGGGCCTCTTCCCGAAAAGCTCTGCCGCCCTCTCCCAGTCGACGGCGACCCGATGCCTTTCACGGGGTGTCTCCATGAACCCCTTCTGTAAAAACTCGTCCCGACCCGCTTCGCCGAACAGGTTTTTCCACTCGCCGTAAAGGTACTCCTGGTAAGTCGAGGAAAATTCCGCACCTGGAAGCTTCCCGGCAATCCGGACCAGGATGTCCCCCTCGGAGAGGGTCCCGTGCATCGGCCTCACGGCGGGTTTTAGAAGGCTCCTTGTCCCCTTCCTCGGTTCGGCGTCGTCCCAGGTCTCGAGGGGATGAGAGAGGGGCAGCACGACGTCCGCATCCCGTGCCGTCTCGCCTGCAAACTGCCCGATGACGACCCTGAGCTTTGCCCCTGCCAGCTTCTCGCCGAACAGGTAGCGGGGGGGAAGGGAAGCGGCTGGATCCGTCCGGGAGATGAGTGCGACGCCGATCTCTTTTCCGCCGAGCCTCTCTGCAAGCTCCCCCATATCCCGGAGCGAGGCCACGCCTTCGTAGTTCTCGCCCCCGGAAAAATCCACCGGCACGCCATCGACCGACGTCATCCACTGAATGATCGAGGCGAGGAGTGCGACGTAAAGACCGTCCTGATG
>WVXK01000006.1:43043-46239 GCA_011773515.1 Deltaproteobacteria bacterium | reverse complement strand
ATCCCCGTCTTCCCCGCCGCCCTCACTGCTGAAACGGGGGGCAGGACACCGGCAAACCATGCCGGGACCGTCTCTCCACCCCCGTGCCGGTCGATGATCTCCCGGAGGAGGTAGGCCAGCAGGTACCATTCCTGCATGGGCTCCATGACGATCCGCCTGTCGGCGTTTGCCCCCGTAAGGGAGAGGTGCGGCTCCACGTGAAACCAACGGTGCCCGCCCCTGGCTCTGGCCCGGGCAAGCCCGCCTGCAAACGACACGGGGCTTATGAAGGTCTCCAGGATGTCGGCCCCCACGGTGAGGAGAAAGTCCGCGTCCTCGAACCGGTACCGGGGCACATCCCGCGTGCCGAAAAGGGCGTGGTTCGCCTCGCGTATCGCCTGGTGGGAAAAAGGCTCATATTGCGGCAGCCTCTCCACGCCGGCCTTCCGACAGAAGGCGTCGATGAGCGAAGAGAGCGTTCCGGTGGTTCTCCCCGACAGGTAGACGCTCTTTTTGCCGCTCTCGCCGGACTCCTGAAGGACCTGCGCCACGGTGGCTATTGCCTCTTCCCACGTGGCCTCCCTGAGCCTGCCGGGGCCGCTTTTGAGCATCGGCTTTTTCATCCTGTCGGGGTGATAGAGCCGGGACAGGGACGACTGGCCCCTGATGCACAGCCCCCCGTCGTTTACCGGGTGGCCGCCTGCCCCCTCGAGCTTCACCGGCCATCCCTCCCGCGCTCTCACCGTCAGGCCGCAGCCCGCGGGGCACTCGGTGCACGTGGAGGGGTAATAGGTAGCCTCTCCGGGCACGGCCCCGTCTTCGGGAGGCATGATGTAGGAAACCAGCTTTTTCGAGCGCTCCGGGGATCCGCAGGAGGAGATAAAGGTGGAGCCCGAAAGAATGCCGATCACCCGCAAAAAATCCCTTCTTTTCATGTAACGCTCCCCCTAATGATGGCAGACGGCACAGTCGATGGACGCACCCCTGTCCCGGTGGCAGGAGACGCACCACCCCATCTTCAGAGAACTCACCTTCCGTACTTTTTTCATGACGCCCACGTTCCCGTGGCAGCTGGTGCAGTCGACACCCGCCTTCACGTGCCGCTTGTGCGAGAAGTAGACATGATCGGGCAGGGCGTACACGCGGTTCCACTCGATGGGCTTTCTTTGCTCGTAGTAACCTGTAAGCTTCTGTATCTCCGGCTTTTCCGTGGCTATCTGGCTGTGGCAGCCCATGCAGGTCTCCAGATAGGGGGCTCCCGCATGGCGCGACTTCTCCACGTAGACGTGGCAGAAGTTGCAGGCAAGCCCGAGCCTTGACACGTGTATCGTGTGGGGAAACGCCACCGGCTGGTCGGGAGCCCTTTTGTGGGTGTACCAGTGGTATCCCAGCCCGCCGGCGAGCAGGACGAATATCAGGAAGTATCCCGCGATGACGATGGCAGGTAAAAGCCTCTTCATCGCCACTCCCCCGCCTGCGGCTGCCTTCTCACGATCCCCTGCCTCCCCTTCACCGCCCTGTCCTCCCCAAAAGATAAGCCACAACAGACTCTATCTCATTCTCCTCGATGGAGAGCTTCGGCATTGGCGGATAATCGGGGTCTACCTTGACCGGGTTCCGTATGAAGCTCTTCAGCTTCTCCGCGTCGCCGGCGTACTTGGGCAGCACCTCGAGAAGCGGGGGCCCCACGACCCGCGCATCGAACCGGTGGCAGCCGGAGCACAACCTCTCGAAAACGGCCTCCCCCGCCTCTACTGATTCCGTCTCCTCCACGGCGGCCTCCTCTCGAAGGGCCTCCCGCTGCTCTTTTACCTGGGCCATCTTCATCTCGAGGACGGCGCTCCTATCGAAGTAGGCGTTGCCCAGTGCCGTGCCGTCGATTGCGAGGGCACATAAAAATATCGCGAGGTAGAGAACGAATACGCTGGCCCCCGCCCCTTCTCCCGGCAAACCGGCGGGCCGCAGAAGAACGATGCAGACGGCCAGCGACAAGAGGAGGATAGCCGCGGCAATGGCGAAGACGCCCGTTGAAAGGGCCACATCGGGAAGCGTGATCAGGTCGAAGATGACGAAGGGGGCAACGGGAAGCGTGGCCGCCAGGGTGACGATCCTCCCCACCTTGCCGGCGAGCTCCCGGTCAACCGGGGCCTCCGCGTTTTCATCCGCGCTTTTGCGGGCGATGAACAAAAGCAGCGCTCCTCCCGTCAGCCCGGTGAAGATAAGCGACGTGAGGATGAGTCTCACCACCGAGCGCCAGGAAATGATCGTCGAGGGGCTGTTCTGAATGAAGGGCAGGCTCTCCGGGTTAAAGAGTATGCCCGTGGCGAAAATGATCAAAACCAGGGCAAAGAGAAGGGTCACGTGGCCGAGAGAGCCGGCCCCGGCGGAGACCAGGGGGCGGTCCAATTTGAAATTGAAGGTGGCGCGGTAAAAGAAGAGAAAGGTGAAGCCGGAGAGAAGGACCAGGCAGAGAAAGGCCCAGAATAGCCACGGCAGCGAAAGGGGTCCCGGCAGGATCTGGCCGATGATCAGGGCGAGGGGAAAGATCGGCAGGAGGCCGAGGAGAAGCATCACCTTCCCGCTGACCGTCACCGTCTCGATCAGCTCACGGGCCAGGCGCCGGTAGCCCGGGTCCTGGCGCTCCCTCCCGATAAAGTTCAAAAGGACCGACAGGGCCGATCCCGCGATGGCCATGCCCACATAGGGGAGGTGGATGAGAAGCACCAGGACCATGCAGTAGCGCAGGAGAATGAAAAACTGCGGCGACAGAGCTGTGGAGTTCTCCATAGAGCCCATCAGATCTCCCCGGGAGTTTACTGCCCTACCAGTTAACGAGCGACGCTCGGGAAATCCCTCCCGAAACCCTCACCGGGAGGGGCTTTTTATCTGAATACCGGAATTTTGAAGAGTAAAGCGACTTAAACTCTCCTTACTATAAACCAAAATCATGGCGTTTATCCAAATTTTTTCCCCGGAAAGGGCCGAAGTGGGGGCCGCCATCGCGGAACAGGGGTAAACAGCGGTCGATCAGCCGGATGGACGGAATGGTACAATATCCACTGAGGCCGGATCCCGGTCCGGGAAAAACCGGCAGAAGATGCATTGCCTTGAAGGGGTGTTTACCCCTCCGCGCGGGTTTACCGCCGGGACGGGTTCGATGAGGGCGAAAAATATCTTCGAAAAGAAAGATTTCCGTGACAGGGTGAGGGTGTTTCGT
>WVXK01000006.1:39219-42959 GCA_011773515.1 Deltaproteobacteria bacterium | reverse complement strand
GCGGCGAAAGTCTCAGAGATGCTTTCCCTCCCCCTCGACGTGGCGGTGGTCAGCAAGATAACCCTCCCCTGGAACAGCGAGTCGGGATTCGGCGCCGTCGCCGAAGACGGCACGGTGCGGCTGAACAGGGAGATGCTGCACCACATCAAGCTTCTCCCCGCTGAAGTCGAGAAGGGAGTTTCGGAGACGAAGCGGAAAGTGATGCGGAGGGCGAATTTTCTGCGGGGCTCCGGCCCGTTTCCCGACCTTCGGAAACGCCCGGTCATCCTCATCGACGATGGGCTTGCATCGGGTATCACCATGAGCGTCGCCGTCCTCTCCCTGAAGAACAGGGAAGCCGGCAGCATCCACATCGCCGTCCCCACGGGCTACGGGAAATCGGTCGAAGGTATTGCGGCAGACGTGGAGTCGCTCTACTGCGCCAACATACGGGGAGGGTTCAGTTTCGCCGTTGCCGACGCCTACGAGTTGTGGACGGACGTGCCGGAGAAAGAGGCAAGGAGGATACTCGAGAGATACCGTGATTGAGGGAATGGCAATGCGGAAATCGGAATGCGGAGAGCGGAATGAAAAAGATAGTTTCTCGTTTCTGGTTTCTTGTTTCTAGGAAAAACCAGAAACTAAAAACAAGAGACGAGAAACCGTCCTGATGGCCCGAAGGACTAGTTTCCAGTCAGCCATTTTCCGGTTCAATCCGCAAACCGTAAACTGGAAACAGAAAACCGAAAATATGGAAACGGCACCGATGTTAGGAATCGAGGGCTTCCCTGACACTCTTTAAAAGCTCACCCGGCGATACGGGCTTGGACAAAAGGCGGAACCCATCGTCAACGAGCCCTTTCTTGTAGATGATATCCGATGCGTAACCGCTCATGAAAAGAGCCTTCACCTTCGGCCGTGCGGCCCTCAGCTCGGCGAGCGCCTCTTTCCCGTTCTTCTTCGGCATGACCACATCGAGGACGAGCAGGTCGATGTTGCCCGAATTATCATTGAATTTTCTGACGGCATCCGCCCCGTCAACAGCTTCAACCACCCTGTACCCGAATTTCTCGAGCACCCCCTTGATCAGTTTCCTCACCTCCCCGTCGTCTTCTGCAACGAGGATCGTCTCCCGTCCCACGAGGGGCATTGAGTTGACCTGCTTTTCCGATACCGTCACGCCCATCTCCGTGAGCGGTAGGTACACCTTGAAGGTAGACCCCATCCCCGGTTCGCTTTCCACGTTGATATAGCCGCCGTGCTGCTTGATGATGCCGTAGACGATCGCCATGCCGAGCCCCGTGCCCCCGCCGACCTCCTTTTTCGTGAAGAAAGGCTCGAATACCTTCTCCATGGTTTCCCGGTCCATGCCGACGCCCGTGTCCGTCGCCGTGATACAGGCGTACCTGCCCGGCGTCCCGTACCCGTGAACCTTTATGAACTCGGTGTCCAGGGCCACCTGCTCCGTTTTTATCTCCAGCATACCCCCGCCGGGCATCGCATCGCGCGCGTTCGTGGCGAGGTTCACCAGCACCTGCTCCACCTGCCCGCTGTCGGCCATCACCACGAGGTCCTCCCCTGAAAACTCCGTGCGCAGCTCGACATCCTCCCCGATGAGGCGGATGAGGAGATTCCCGATACGCCTCACGATGCTGTTTACATCAACCGGCTTCGGGTTGATTATCTGCTTCCTGCTGAAGGCCAGAAGGCCCTGCGTCAGGTCGGCTGCACGCTCGGACGAAGCGAGTATGTTGGTCACATACCCCTCCAGAGGGTCGTCTTTCTTCATCTTCATCTGCAGAAAGCTCGCATATCCGATGATGGCCGTGAGGATGTTGTTGAAATCGTGGGCGACACCGCCTGCGAGCTGCCCGATCGCCTCCATCTTCTGCGCGTGCCTGAGCTGGTTTTCCAGGGCCACTTCGTGGGTAACGTCGTGCTTGACGGCCACGAACTTGACGATCTTTCCCGACTCGTCCCTTATGGGGGATATGGTCGTCTCTTCGTGGTAGATGGTGCCGTCTTTCTTCCGGTTCGTGAACCGCCCGCTCCAGACATCTCCGCGGGTAATCGTCTCCCACATGTGGGCATAGAAGGCGGCATCGTGCCTCCCGCTTTTCAGTATCCGGGGATTTTCACCGACCACCTCCCCCCGCCGATAGCCGGTCACCGCCTCGAAAGCGGGGTTCACATACTGAATCGTCCCCTCCGCATCGGTCAGGAGGATGACTTCCCCGGCCTGCTCGACGGCAGTGGCGAGGTGAAGGAGGTTTTCCTCGGCCTCCTTTCTCTTGATGAGCCCGGCCAGCGCATTGGCGACGGCCGTTAAAAATTCCTCTTCCTCCCTGTCCCGCTTGTGGTCCGCCTCCAGATATATGTTCAGCACGCCGATGACCTCGTCCGCCGACACCAGGGGCACGCAGTAGTGGCTGTGGGGGGACATACCGTTGTAGCTGAGTTCGTGGGCCCTGTCCGTGTACTCGCAGAACTGGACGACACGGCTCGATGCCGCATCCCCGCACACGCATTTCCCGAAAGACACTTTCTTGCACGCCGATAAAACCGCTTCGGGAAGCCCCCGCTGGGCCCTCATGACCAGCACTTCGGGTTCGTCCCCCACCACGAAGACGCACCCCTTCTGTGTCGGGACGATCCAGGAACAGGAGAAGATCAGGTCGAGAGTCCTCCCCAGCTGCTCCTCGAGGGAAAGGGGGAGCAGGGAAGTCTGCAGGATCTGCCGCAGGACATTCTGCGTCTCGTCGTTCCTCCTGTGCCGCTCCTCGGCGTTTTTGCTCCTGACCATTTCCCGCAGGGTTCCCACGGCCAGGATGATACCGATCCCGAAAAAGAGGATGTGGACAGCGTGGATCGCCTTCACGCTCTGCGCGATGGCCCTCTCGAAGGGTTCATAGGAAAAGGAGACGCTCATTACCCCCCCGATATCGCCCTCCTTCATGCCCTGTTTTTCGTGGCAGCCCAGGCACTCTTTTTTCATTCTCACCGGCGCAAAGTATCGAAACGTATGGTTCTGACCCGACGGGGTCAGATGGCTCTCTGTTATTTCACCCCTTTTGAACTCTCCCAGCGCTTTCGCTTCCTGGGGGTCTGCCATATTTTCAGGGTTTATGGGGTCGAGGCTTCCGAGGTGCAACGCTATCCCCCGATCCTCTTCCAGGATCTCCGAGATCAGCCTGGTCATGTAGGCGTGGTTTACCTTCGTAAGGATCATGCCGCCGGTGGCAGCCACATCCTTTGCGGGGTCACGATCCAGGTAAGGGTTCGGCTCGAATTCTCCCGTCACGGGAACGTAGACCCCCCCGTGCATGGAATTCCACGTCCTCGTCGCAAGGTGTTCATCGAGAAGCGACCGGCCCATGACGGTGGCGAGCTCCTCGTACCGCTTGTGGGCCCTGTCCAGGTTAAAGGCCAGGGACAGCACGGTTGCGACGAGAAAAAATACCGCGACGACAACCGTGTATCTTCCCGATCTGAAGAAGGATTGGATATTCAAGGGTGGCCCCGGCTGATGGAACTTACCCGATTTGCTGTGCTGACGCGTAGGCTTTCATCATTTACCTCACGTTAGTTTCATCGGTTGATTTTCCGGATTACTTTAACCGGGACAGGTGGGGTCCGTCGCGCTAACTGCTCGATCAATATAGACTTTATTGCTTCGTCCAAACGTTTCGCGCGGCGGTTCGGATTCTTTCGCTAAAGGGCAACCCCGGACACCGCGGATTATCAATGCAGTTTCTCGTTTC
>WVXK01000006.1:33893-39142 GCA_011773515.1 Deltaproteobacteria bacterium | reverse complement strand
CGGTGACCTATGACCTGTTTCGCCCTCCCTCTCTCTCCGCCCGTTTCCTCCGCAGGAAAAAGGTGACGCTCTCTTCGAGGGTGGGCCGGGTCTGCTCCCGGTACACCATGGACGCCGCAAGTTCGGCGGCCAGTATGGCGTTGCGGTATTTAGGAGGAAGGCGGCCGATCCTGCGCCGATAGCGGGGCGTCTGCCGGATGAGCTCGGGCAGATGGCCGAGGAGGCACTCCCGGTAGAGGGGTTTTCTCCAGAGGTCAGGGAACCTCTGAAAGTAGGCGAAGAGGCGCTGGTAGAGATCGTTGATCTCCAGGCTCAGGGTATCGCTAATTTCGGTAAAGGATTGCCGGCCGCCCCGTTCGAGGTGCCGCTTGAGGATGAGCCTGGCCTCGGCCTCCGAGCGGGCTTTGAGTATGTCTATCACGTGGCCCACATATTCCTCCTTGTGGGCGAGAAATTCTCGGTCACTCATCAGGAGGTTGGCGATGATCTCGTAGGACGAGGCGATCACCCCGCACTTGTTTGCCGACGCGTCGCGAATGACGACCACCCCTCTCTGCTGAATCTCGTCGCGCGCGGTGGGCGTGAGGAACGAATTCGCCCCCTCGACGATGACCCTGCAGGTGGGCCTCCCGTCGTCGCGAAACAGCCGGGGCCAGCTGTGATCGTCTATGGTCTCGGGCCTCCCGCCCGCGGGAATGAGCAGGTCCGCCTCCGTGGAATAGACGAGCCCATCGAAATCGCGGTTGAACGCGTCGGTGGTCACCCACCGGTCGTCCAGCCCCTCGGCCGTCCGCACCGCCTTTCGGTACAGCTCACGGGGGCCCTCGGTTCGCCGCTGATTCCGGTACAGGAGAAACCCCCCGGGATGTATCCGCCCGGGATCGAAGGCCTCAACGTCGCCCCGGTGGATGATGCGCCGCAACTCCTTCTTGTCCAGCCCTTCGGGATCGTACAGGGCCCCGGAACCGTCGAGGACGAGGAGAACGGAGACTCCGGGACACGCATCGATCAGGATACGCAGGGCGTTGCCGGCAACATCCCCTCCCGGGCCGCCCGTCATTTTAACGGAAAAGGGGTTCTTGAATATGTCAACACCGAGGCTCTTCATGACCACTTCGGCAAACTTGATGACACCGATGGAGGTGACCCCGTGCTCCTTGTGGTTGATGCCGACCCGCTTGCTCGACATCACGCCCCGCCCGAGCACATAGCCCCGCCTCTCCGAGAGCTTCGCGATCTGTTCGACCATGGCGTCGTGCATGTTTTCGTCGGGCCCGAGCTCGATCGGCTCTTCCTCACCCCAGTAATCCACCACGCGGGGGTTCACTGCCCGCCCATCTCTCGTCACGAATATGTCAAGGAACGCGTTTATAAAACCGTACTGGAGCCGATGGAGCCGCTGGGTTTCCCCCTCGCGGCCAACCGTGCCCTCGGCGTCGAGAATCGCCACCATCTTTGAGCCGCCCTCGTAGATATCCTTGTTCTTCAGATGCTGCGTGTGTGCAAGAACGCAGACCTCACGGAACAGGGGGTTGGCGTTGGTGACGTAATCGTCCCGGGAACGCGTGATGACGGTCCGCCAGCCACCGCGGGCGATGTCGGAATAGCCCACGTGGTACCCGATTCCGTGGCGCCCGAAGAAAAAGGTGACGCGGAACGGCCGCCTGGCCGGCAGATCAACCGTGAACTTCGAGGGCAGTTCTTTCAGGTAGGCCGGGTCGAGTCGGAAAGCCAGAGCGTGTTTTTCCGGGACGAAGAAGTTGGTTTTCAGGGTGTTCCGGATAAAGGTGATGCAGGCGTGGAAGACCTCCCGGCGGAACTCATCGATGTGGCGGTGCCCCGTGTTGAACGACTTCACCTTCTCCCGTGTCTTTTCCCACAGGCTGTCGAACTTGGTTTTCCGGTCCGGCAGATCGGGATCGAAACGGGCCCGGAAAAGGCCGGTCAGCCTGAGGCACATGTCTGGATGGGAGTGGAAAGCCCGCATCACGTCCTCGAACCCGTACCTCTCCGGCTGACTGTGGGCCAGGGTCGTGTGGCAGAAAGCGATGAAGGCGTTTATGAGCGAGGCGTCCTCACCGCTTACGATCCTGTCGCGAAGAAAGGAGGTATAGGTCGGCGTGCCCGTCGCCAGCACCTGGGTGTTGTACAGCTCCCGCTTGATAGATTCGAAAGCCGGCATGTCCCTCTTCAGGAGCTTACCCGGGCGGGAGGCGCCGTAGAAGCTGCCGAGAAAATAGGGAAAGGCCCCTTTTCTGATGATCAGGCAGTAGAAACGGTCGACACCGAAATCGAGTCGGTTTAAAACTTCCAAAACCTGAACCAGAAAGTCGACCTGGGGAGGATTGCCCACGGCAAAGAGCAGTCGCGATTCCCCCTGTTTCGCAAGGACCTCCGTATTTTCCACGTCCATGTAGAGCCCCCCGCTTGCCCGGCCAAGATAAAGAAGCCTGAGGGTTCGCGCGACGCGAAGCAGCGGCGAGGAGACTATATACCCCGGGTCGCTCGCCCAGAGCGTGTCCATCACCTTGTGGATGTCCTTTCTTTGAAAATCGGGGTACTCCGCAAGGGCCCGGGAAGTGATGGCACGGCGGAGAGAGGCAGGAATCGGGGGCTCCCCGCCTTCCTCCATCTCGATCCCCGCTCTCCTCCGGGTCTCGAAACGGAAAACCTCCACCTCCTTTTCGGCCCCCGGAGCAGGAACCCGCGACCTTGCCATCTCTGCGTAGGAGATATCCCTGTCGGGAAACCGCCTCAGCGTATCGTGAACCGAGCCGGGCGAGTTGATGCGGGCCGTTACGATGGTGTTGTCCTGGTCCAGGAGCACGACCTCCCGGTCCCGGGGAAGCTGCCCCAGGAAGTGGGCCAGTCGCAGGACTGCCTGCGGTATCTCGCGCATCGAAACGAAGAAGTAGGGGGGCATGTTGTCCCACAACCAGCGCAGGTTGTCCGAGGTCCGCTGCTCATCCCGGGAAAGAAGAATATCGAGGTCGCGGTAATCAAGTTTTTTCATATTTACCCCGAATCGTGCCTTTGTGCAGGAAACCGGCCTCTATTTCCTATTTGTACCAATTTACGGGCGAGGAATCTACCCAATCTGGTTTCTTGTTTCTCGTTTCTCGTTTCTCGTTCAACCGGAAACCGGAAACCGTTAACTGGAAACCGTTAACCGTAAACCGTAAACCGTTAACCGTAAACTGGAAACCGTAAACTGGAAACCGTTTTCATTCCGCATTGCATATTTTCTATTTTGGGTAATTTAAAAAAAGAATGGCGGTGCCAATATAACCAAATTACGCCCCACAGTGCTCTTGGATACAGGCCGCCGGCACCGGAAGCGAGACAAATTCAACCGATTCAAATGCCTGGTTTCTTCACGCGGCTTAGAGGAAATGATTGACCTGGGAGAAGAGGCGAAGGGAAAATTGAAAGGCGGCGAAGGGATCTAAAGTTTTTCCCCTCAGAGTTTTTCTTCAAAATTTTATTTTCCCCACAGAGTGTAATTTTAGATTTGACATATTGTAAAAGTTTTATTTGACATATTGTAAAAGTTGTAATATAAAGTTCGTGATGAATGGCTATCTTTTCCTTCCTCCCCGATGGCTATTCATTATGACCGGTGGCAGCACGATCCCCTCGCCAGGATAACTCCTCCTTCCCTGGTGGGACAATCTCCCCATTGGGAAACGTGCTGCCATCAACCAATAAATATGAAGTTGGGCGGGGATCAGCGCAGATACAGTAAAGGCTTTGAGGGAGCAGGATAAAAATCCCCTAACAAACCTTTCTTTTAACATCCTCATTGCTGCTCAAAAAGCAAACGAAGAGGTCAGAAGTAAGGAAACCGAACCCCGGGAAATCGAGGGTGAGGTTGTTAAGGAAGATCAGTAAACCCTGGGCCATAATTAATGTCCCTTTATCAACGAGATATATTTTTCACATCTACCTCTCTCCCTGGGTTTCCCTCTTGCCCTCTCTGGCAAACCGATTCTGGCTGGTTTTAATGCCAATCTTACACGGAGAAATTTCGCCTTTTTTGAAAGGACGAAGCCCCCTGGTGTCTCTTGGTCCTCGAATGTATGGATTCTTCCCAAACCGGAATTCATAGAGGAAGCAAACATGAGGTCTCGGGTATAGTACCTGATCCCCACCGCAATCATTCACCTCGTTTACGCTACCGACACAATCAATGCAATGCGCCCTGATCCTCTTGAGTGGAGTCAACCCGGGAGTTACCCGGGAGTTTAGTTTGCATTCCTTACTTTCGCAGGAAACCTATATCCGTTTTTGCACCAATTGCATTCTTTGAGGATCGCTTCGCGGGGAACTAACCTTTTACTATTTTTCTGGTCACTGCTATCTATCTTTCCAAGTTCAAACATAGGACCTCCTTGCCCTTGTATGGATAATAAAGAACGGCACTAATATATGCTCAGTGCCGTTCCAGTGCCGTTGATTTTAGAGGGTTTGCGGTCGGCAAGTGTTTGAAACGTAAGGATGACGGGGATAAAAGAATGGCGGGGTCGACGGGATTTGAACCCGCGGCCTCCGGCGTGACAGGCCGGCGTTATAACCAGGCTTAACTACGACCCCGCAAAAAGTTGGTGGGCGGAACAGGATTTGAACCTGTGACCCCCAGCTTGTAAGGCTGGTGCTCTCCCACCTGAGCTATCCGCCCGAAAGCTGTTTTGAATTGCGACCTAAGACGATGATTATACACCAAAACCTTGATTAAGAGTCAATATTAATCTTATCATTGCAAGCGGGTATCACACGAAAGAAGGAGACCGAGCGTGAAAGTAGTCCTCCTTGGCGGAGCAGGCCTCTTCGGCCGGACGGTAATCAACGCTTACGCCGCCCATCTCCCCGAAACGTGCGAGTTCGTCATCGCCGATTACGACTACAGGACCGCGCGGAAGATGGCAAGGAGGCTCGGCGACAGGTTCAGCGCCCGGATGGTTGACGCATCCAGCCCGGAGTCCCTCGATAAGGCCGCGCGGGACGGATCCGTGATCGTGTCCCTCGTCGGCCCCTGGTACCGCTTCGGGGAACAGGTCATCGAGGGATCCATGAGGGGGGGCCATCCAATCGTTGCGGCAAACATGGCCCGGGTATCGATCGGTGGGGGAAAGGAAGAACTGCTGAAAGAAAAAGGCATACCCTGCATCACCGGCGTTTCCCTCCTTCCCGGGGCCCTTGACCTGATAGCCGGCTCGCTGATCGAGGCATATCCCCGTGCCGGGGAAGTC
>WVXK01000006.1:33505-33830 GCA_011773515.1 Deltaproteobacteria bacterium | reverse complement strand
CCTGGGGACCCCGGGGAAGGCGCGATTCATTCTTTCTCCCACCGGCCTCTTTCAGAAACTCGCCTCGTCCCTCCGGGGGGAGGAGCCGGGGATGGGGATAGAGCTCCTCTCGGCTCTCCAGGACATGCTGAGAATGAGGCCCCGTCCCGGCAAAGAGGGTGGCGTGAACGTGGACATAACCGCGTCCGGAGAAGGCCCGGCAGGCACGCTCCGGCTGGGAACGGGAAAGCTTTTCCCCCTCCTTGCCGCGATGCTCGCGGGAGCGACGCAGGTGGCTCTCGAGATGAAAACCGGCGGCGCCTGCACGCTGACCGATATTGCCGGG
>WVXK01000006.1:8164-33370 GCA_011773515.1 Deltaproteobacteria bacterium | reverse complement strand
GAGGGGATCTTCCTTCCCCTCCTCTTTTTTCTCCCCCTCGGGCACCACGATGGGGGAATCCGCATCGTCCTCCTCTTTCCTCTTGATGCCGAGGGTTTCGCCCAGGACCTCGTCCATGTGGGCGACCTTCTTGATCTCCAGGGCCTTTCTTATCTTCAGGGGGACATCCTCCAGCTCCGAGTAGTTCTCCTCGGGGATGAGGACCTTCTTGATGCCGGCCCTGTGGGCGGCGATCAGCTTTTCCTTGAGCCCGCCTACCGGCAGGACCCTTCCCCGCAGCGTTATCTCCCCGGTCATGGCCGTGTCGTTTTTCATGGGGATCTTCGTCAGGGCCGAGGTAAGCGCAACCGCCATGGTGATCCCCGCCGAAGGCCCGTCCTTGGGTATGGCGCCTTCCGGTACGTGGACGTGCACGTCATACTTCTGGTAAAACTCGGGATCGATACCCAGCTGCTCGGTCCTGCTGCGGACATACGAGATGGCCGCCTGGGATGACTCCTGCATCACGTCGCCGAGCTTCCCGGTAACCGTGAGCTTGCCCTTCCCGGGCATGATCGTCACTTCAACGAGCAGGAGCTCCCCGCCGAACTCGGTCCAGGCCAGGCCCGTGGCGATACCCACGAGGCCTTTCTCCTCCTTCTCGCCGTGACGGAATCTCTCATGGCCGAGAAACTTCCTTATTTTCGCCGCCGTTATCTTCACTCCCTTCAGGCCCTCCTGGGTGGCCACCTCCTTCGCCACTTTCCTGAACACCGAGGCGATCTCCCGCTCCAGGTTTCTCACGCCCGCCTCACGGGTGTAGTTCCGTATCACCTTCATCAGGGCGGGGTTGGTCAGGGTCACGTCATACTTTTCCAGGCCGTTCTCCTCGAGCTGTTTCTTGATCAGGTGGTCTTTCGCTATGTGAAACTTCTCCATCTCCGTGTATCCCGGTATGCGGATGATCTCCATACGGTCCCGGAGGGGGGGAGGGATGGCGTGGAGGGTGTTGGCAGTCGTTATGAACATGACGCTCGAGAGGTCATAATCCATGTCCAGGTAGTGGTCGTTGAAGGTGTTGTTCTGCTCGGGGTCAAGGACTTCAAGAAGGGCCGCCGACGGGTCTCCCCTGAAATCGACGCTCATCTTGTCCACCTCGTCCAGGAGAAAGACGGGGTTGACCGTTCCCGCCTTTTTCATGAACTGGATTATCTTTCCCGGCAGCGCCCCGATGTAGGTCCGCCTGTGGCCCCGTATCTCGGCCTCGTCCCGCACGCCGCCCAGGGAAATCCGCACGAACTTCCTCCCCAGCGCCCTGGCGATCGACTTGGCAAGGGACGTTTTCCCCACGCCCGGGGGGCCGACGAAGCAGAGAATCGGGCCTTTCAGCTTGTTCACCAGCTTGCGGATGGCGAGGTACTCGAGTATGCGCTCCTTGGCCTTTTCGAGCCCGTAGTGGTCCTCGTCGAGGATCCTGGCCGCCCCGTCTATGTCGATCTTGTCGTCGGTCTTCTCTGTCCAGGGGAGCGCGATGAGCCAGTCGATATAGGTCCTGCTCACCGTCGCCTCCGCCGACATGGGCGCCATCATCTTCAGCCGCTTGAGCTCGCGGAGGGCCTTCTCCGTGGCCTCCTTCGACATGCCCTTCTTCTTGATCTTCTCCTCGAGTTCGGCAAGCTCGGTCTTCTCGTCATCCCCATGACCCAGCTCGTCCTTGATCGCCTTCATCTGCTCGCTCAGGTAGAACTCCCGCTGGGTCTTTTCCATCTGCTTTTTCACCCTGCCGCGAATCCTCTTTTCCACCTCGAGTATCTCTATTTCCCCTTCGAGATGGGAGTAAATCCTCTCGAGCCTCTCTGCCAGCGATGTGGTCTCGAGCAGCTCCTGTTTATCCTCTATCTTGAGGGGAAGATGCCCGGCGATCGTATCGGCAAGCTTCTCGTAATCTTCGATGCCGGAAACGGTCATCAGAAGCTCCGAGGGCAGTTTCTTGCTCAGCTTCACGTACTTCTCGAAGGAGCCCTTCACGTTCCGGGAGAGCGCTTCGACGCTGACCCTGTCGGCGGCTTCCGGCACGGTGTATTCGACGAGGACCTGAAAATAGCTCTCCTCGGGGATGTAGTGGGTGATTTTCGCTTTCCTCTTGCCCTCCACGAGCACCTTGACCGTCCCGTCCGGCATCTTCATCATCTGGATGATGGAGCATACGGTTCCCATCCGGTAGATATGCTCCGGTTCCGGGTCATCCTCTCGGGCATCCTTCTGCGTTGCCATCATGATGACCTTGTTCTTTCTCATCGATTCCTCGATGGCCCTGATGGACTTCTCCCTGCCCACGAAAAGGGGGGCAACCATCGATGGGAATATCACCATGTCCCGGAGCGGAAGAAGAGGGAGCATCAGATCGATCGCATCCATGTTGATCTCCTGTTTTCCTCTTAGATGCTTGCGCAAGGTTCAGAAATCAGGCTGACTCAACCTTCGTTTCGTAGATGATCTCGGGTTGAGCATACCCGTCTACCACTTCGGGGGTTATCACGACCTGCTTCACATCGTCCCGGGAGGGGATCTCGTACATGACATCGAGCATCATGTTTTCCATGATGGAGCGCAGGCCGCGGGCTCCCGACTTCCTTTCGATAGCGAGTCTGGCAACCTTGCGAAGTGCCTTTTCGGTGAATTCGAGAATAACGTTCTCGTACTCGAAAAGTTTGATATATTGCTTGACGAGGGCATTCTTCGGCTCGGTGAGAATCTCCACCAGCGCGTCCTCCGTGAGCTCGTGGAGGGTGGCAATTACCGGAAGCCTGCCGACGAACTCGGGGATCATTCCGTATTTTATGAGGTCCTCCGGCTGGCTGTGGATGAGGATATCACCGATGTTCTTCTCGTCTTTTCCCTTGATATCCGCGCCGAATCCGAGGGTCTTCTCTGCCATCCTCTTCTCTATGATGTTTTCGAGGCCCACAAAAGCGCCTCCGCAGATAAAGAGTATGTCCGTCGTGTCCACCTTGATGAAGTCCTGCTGGGGATGCTTGCGGCCTCCTTTCGGCGGCACGTTCGCCACCGTTCCCTCGAGTATCTTCAAGAGCGCCTGCTGGACGCCTTCCCCGGAAACGTCCCGGGTGATCGACGGGCTGTCGGCCCTCTTTGCGATCTTGTCGACCTCATCTAAGTACACGATTCCCTTCTGGGCCTTTTCTACGTCATAGTCTGCGTTTTGGAGGAGGCTCAGGATGATATTTTCCACGTCCTCTCCCACGTACCCCGCCTCCGTCAGGGTGGTGGCATCGGCTATGGTAAACGGCACGTTGAGAACCTTTGCGAGCGTCTGGGCAAGCAGCGTCTTGCCCGAGCCGGTGGGGCCAAGGAGAAGGATATTGCTTTTTTGCAGCTCCACCTGGTCGGAGGATTTCGTCTCGATCCTCTTGTAGTGGTTGTAGAGAGCAACCGACAGGATCTTCTTTGCCCTGTCCTGGCCAATCACGTAGTCGTCGAGGGACCGCTTGATCTCTTCGGGCTTTGGAAGCTTCTTCTTCTTCTCTTCAAAGGTTTCTTCCAGCTCGTACTCTTCCGCGATGATGTCATTGCACAGCTCCACGCACTCGTCACAGATGTAGACCGTTGGCCCCGCGATGAGCTTTCGGACTTCATTTTGGGATTTACCGCAGAATGAGCAGGTAAGGATGCTGTTCTTATCGTATCCTCTCTTCGACACGATACCTCCGTTTACTCTTTTATCTTTTGTTGGGTGATGGTTCTCTTCTCAACGACGTAGTCTATTATACCATACTGCTTTGCCTGCTCAGCAGACATGAAGTAATCCCGGTCGGAGTCCGCGGTAATCTTCTCCAGGGGCTGCCCCGTATGCCGGGAAAGGATATAGCTGAGCGATTCCTTCATGCGCATTATCTCCCTCGCCTGAATGTCGATGTCAACGGCCTGGCCCTGGACGCCCCCGAGGGGCTGATGAATGAGGATTCTGGAATGGGGGAGTCCCGTTCTCTTTCCCTTCTCCCCTCCCGCCAGGAGCACGGCAGCCATGCTGGCCGCCTGCCCCATACAGACCGTCGCAACGGGGGGCTTTATGTACTGCATCGTATCATAGATGGCAAGCCCCGACGTGATCAGCCCTCCGGGAGAGTTGATGTAGAGGAATATATCCTTGTCCGGGTCCTCCGCCTCGAGGAAGAGCAGCTGCGCAATGACGAGATTTGCCACGTCATCGTTTATGCCGGTGCCGATGAATACAATCCTGTCCTTGAGCAACCGCGAATATATGTCGTAGGCCCTCTCACCTCTCCCGCTCTGCTCTACGACGATGGGGACCAGAGTCATTGCTCCTCCTTTAGCTTTCTCCCTTCTTGCCTGCCGCTCCTGCAGATTTACCCTTACCCTTCTTTTCGGCATCTGCATCTTCGCTCTTTAAGAGAAACTCCAGAACTTTGGCTTCCAGGATAGAGTTTTTCAGGGAACCCCTCGTTCTCTCGTCACTATAGTATGATGACACTTTTTCAAAAGAGATGTTAAAATTCTCGCTCATCGTTTTCAGCTCCCGGTTCACATCCTCTTCCGTGGCTTCGATGGCCTCTTTTTTGGCGATCGCTGCGAGAATAAGGGAAGACCGCACCGACTTGACGGCGTTTTCCCGGTACCGCTCTTTCAGGTTCCGCATATCCATCTGGGAAGGGTCGAACTTAACCCCCTGCGACTCGAGCCTCTTATGAGTATCACTTATCATACGCGTTATCTCCTCGTCAACCAGCGTTTGCGGCACCTCTACCGGGTTTTTTTCCACCAGCGCTTCGAGAAGCTCTTCGCGCTGCCTCCTCTTTTCCGCCTGCAGCTTCTGTTCCTCCAGGTGCTCCCGTATCCTGCCCTTCAGGTCATCGAGGCTCTCGATTTCCGGCAGGGACCGGGCAAACTCGTCATCGAGCTCGGGGAGCACTTTTTCCTTCACGGCCCTGACGCCTATCTTGTAGAGAATCTTTTTCCCCTTGATCTGCTCTATGCTGAAATCCTCGGGGTAGGTTATCTCGAATTCGGGGGCATCCCCCGCTTTCTTTCCCATCAGGTTTCTGTCGAACTCCTCCCCGAGAGTGCCCGTGGCCGAGAGCAGATACGTGGAGTTCTCCTTCTCCTCGACCAGCTCTTCGCCGTCAAAGGCTTTGAAGTCTACCTCCAGGAGGTCACCCTCCCCGCTCTTCCTCTCCACGGGGCGGTAAACCGCCTGCGCCTCGCGCATCCGCTCGATCTCCCCCATCACCTCCTCATCTGTAACACCTTGATTTATATCGGAAATATTGATATCGTCGTATCCTACCGGCTCGAATTCAGGGACCACCTCGACAAGAGCCGTAAAGCGGAATGCCTCACCGTCAATATACTTCCCATCCTCGATCTCCCTGATCGCCACGGTCCTGAAATCGGCCTCCTTTGCCGCCTCAAAATACCCCTCTTTGATCAGGTCTTCCTCGAGCTGCTCGATCACCCTCGCCCTGAACCGTGTCTTGATTATCGACAGCGGCGCCTTTCCCGGCCTGAAACCCTGTATTTTAGCGGTTCTCTGGATTTTCAAAAACGACTCTTCCCGCCTCTTTTCAACGACCTCGCGGGGAATCTCCACCTTCAGCCTCTTGACAACCGGGCTCACATCCTCGATGGTCTTTTTCACCTCCACGCCCTCTTTCATGGCTATCCGTCCTCTCTCCTGGATTTTTCCCATCAAACAGCAATGGTGCGAGAGGAGGGATTTGAACCCTCACGGTTACCCGCTGGATCCTAAATCCAGTGCGTCTGCCAGATTCCGCCACTCTCGCACCCTGTCAAGTGTGGACTATTGTAACCCCACCGGGGCCGGGTTGTCAATCTGGCCCCGGATGATCAATTACAGTTACATTTCAACGATTTACCTTTTCAAAGCGGGCCCGGCGAAGCGGGTTGCGCGCCCCGGCAGAGAAAGAGGCCGGAAAGAGGGGAAGTGCCCGGATATAACGGTTCGGAGGAAAAGAGGCCCCGGGGCAGGGTCTTTCCCCTGTTTCCGGTCAAGGGCCCGCCCCGGTCCGCGGTGACCGTCCGGGCCCCCGCCTTGCCCTTCCGCCCTCAGCGATGAGCGGTGAACTGTGACCGGGAAACCCCCATCTGTGATACAATTATCAGGATTACCACTACTCTTTCGAAAAAAACAAGCAGGTAATGACCGAGATTCTCGAACTGAAAACGGTAGCTCTCTTCATCGAGCTGAGGGTCTTCCTCGCCGTGTCTTTCCTCTACCTGACCGCGGTCATACTGTACCTGTTCAATCTCCTCGCCAGAGACGACGTGACGGGCAAGCTCGGCACTTCGGCTCTGGCGTGCGCAACGGCCCTGCACACCTTCATAATCCTCTTCCGATGGTGGGAGGCATCCCGCCCCCCCTTTCAGACCCTCTTTGAGAGCCTCTCCTGGTTCGCCTGGTGTTCGAGCGCCACGCTTCTGTTTATCATGGCGAAAAAACCCCGGGTCCACCTCGCGGGCCTTCCCGTCGCGCTTCTTTCTACCTGGGCCATGTTCTTCGCCCTGTTGACGAGGGATCCCGCTCCCCCGCCGCTCTCCCCGCCCCTGCAGAGCAGCTGGTTTCTCTGGCACGTGATCATCGCGTTCATGTCCTATGCCGTCTTCGTCGTGGCCTGTTCGGTGGAGCTTTTGTACCTCTACATCAGGAACAGGCCGTACATCGTGAAACTGACGCGCCAGGAGGTAGAGACCTTTCACACGAATGCGTATATCCTCGTCGTCGTGGGGTTTCCCCTGCTCACATTCGGAATAGTCTCGGGCGCCGCCTGGGCAAACGACGCCTGGGGGAGGTTCTGGTCCTGGGATCCGAAAGAGACGTGGTCCCTTATCACCTGGACCGTTTTTGCCGTGTACCTTCACGCCATGAAGATCCCCCGCTGGCGTGACGCCTACGCGCCCTACATCAACATCCTGGGCTTTGTGTGCATGATCGTGACCTTCATCGGCATCAACTGGATCTCAAAACTGCTCGGCATCCCGAGCATGCACGTCTACGCCGTGTAGAGGGCGGGGGCCTGGTTAAGAGAGGACCGGATGCGAAAAAACTTTATCTATCGGCACCTTGCATCGACCAAGACGGCGATCTACCTCCTCCTTGTCCTCTCCCTTTTCTTCCTCATCGGGACGATATTCCCGCAGGGGGTGGGGCTGGAGGAATACCGGGAAGCGGGCGGAAAGTTTATCTTCGGCGCACGGTACCTGGGATTTCTCAACATCTTTCAATCGCCCCTGTTCCTCCTGGCGGGGCTCCTCCTGGCGCTGAACACCCTCGTGTGCACCGCCGAGCGGATCATCGTGCTTGCCCGGAGAAGACCGGGTGAGTGGCACCCGGGGAAAGAGGGCCGCAGGTCCTACGCGATCCCCGCGGGATCGGACGTACCGGGCCTTCTCCCGCGCCTGAAGGCCGCCCTGAAAAAACGCGGGTACAAGCTCAGGCGGGAGGAGGCAGGCGAAAGCGGGGCAACCCTCACCTTTGCCCGGGGGATAGACCTCACGATCACCTCCATCCTTTCCCACGCGGGGATATTTCTGTGCCTCGCGCTCTTTTACTCGACCCACTACCTCTCCTACGAAAACGTGCTGACCCTCTATCCGGGAGAGACAAAAGAGGTTGAGCTCCCCGGGGAGAAGAGGGCCCCCTTCCAATTGAAACTGAACGAATTCTCGACCCTCTACGAGGACAACCCGAAGATAGAGTTCCCCCCGAAAGCCCACATGAAGATCGCCGCGCTCGTCTCGAAGGCTGGTGAGAAGGCGGCTTTTACCCTCGAGCCGGGCGCCGTCGCCGTTTCCGACTGGATAAGCGACCTGTCCGTTCAACGGGGGGGAAAGGAGGTGTTGAGGAAAAAGGTGGAGGTCAACGTCCCCCTGCGCCACGGGGGCTTTACCTTCTATCAGATGGGGTATGACCAGGAGGTGGAGCTCAAAGTCGGGGGCGAGACAAGAACCATCTCCCCGGGGAAGCGCTTCGAGGGGAAAAACGAAGAGAAACTCATGATTTCCGGCGTCAGGCACGGGACCCTCAACAGGATCGACGGCACCCGGGAGAAGATAAAGCCCTTTTTCTCCCTCTACCGTCTCAAAGAGGGAGGCAGCAGGAAAGACAGGGAAAAACTCGGGGACCTTTCACTGGGAGAGAGAAGGCAGATCATGGGGATGGCGGTCACCTTCTCCCGGTTCAAGGAGGCAAGCGTCCTCTCCTACCGGGTAGACCCATCCGTCGGCATCCTCTACTACCTCTCCTTTCTCGTCATCGTCCTGATTACCGCCCGCCTCTACCTCCGCCAGAGCAGGGTGAAAGTGGTGCTCGCCTCGGGTGACGGCGATGGTACCGTCACGGTCTCACTCCGCTCCGAGGGAGCCTTGTCCTCCCGGCAGGACGAGGAGAGAAAAATAGCAGATGTGTTCGCTGAGATACGGCTGGTGGAACTGAACCCGCCCTACGATTCCTCGTCGACGAGCTGAGAAATATCCCTGGCTTCATCGAACTCTATGCCGATCACGTAATCGGTCATCCCCTCCGGCTTGTCGTACCATATGACCTTCCCCTTGATCACGACCTCCTCTTCACCAGCGGCGTCGAAGTGGAGTTCGACTGTGTTTTTGTGGAGCATGAGGTCGCTGTACATGACGTGGATGCCGCCGGGGCGAACGGATGGGGATTCGATCCTGGTCCCCAGGGGGGAGATGTCCTTTACCTTCACCTTCTGCCGGGGAGATTTGATGGCCTCGTCCTTCCCGGACACCGCAATCAGGAAGGCGGCAACAGCCGCCTTGACCCTGGTTTCCCTCCGCCTGTTTTTGTACTTTTCCATTTTTCGCTAGTACGCTTTGTCGCGTGCTTCCTCGTCCATCCTGCGCAGGCCCTCCATCAGCATCTGCATGCCGTCCATCGTGACGGTCTGCTCCTTCGTCCTGATGCCGTGTTCGATGACGAAATCCCCGTTTTCCCACTTGAGGAGCTCGTAAAAAGCCGTCTCTCCCTGGAGGTCCCTGTAGCCGCAGTGCTTTATCCGCCCGTTCTCAAAGAAAATTTTCGCCACCTCATCGCCGTTCTTCAGGGTAACCAGCGCCGTTTTGAGACCCAGGTGGAGCGTCTGGACGATATCGGTAAGGCCGAGGTTCCTCAAATCACCGACGACGCCGGGATTCACGAAGCCCGTCTCCGTTTTCTTGCGCCGGCTATCGCGCCGGATGATATTCCGGGCCCTGGCGGCGAGCTCCTTCATGTTTACGGGTTTCAGCAGATAGTCTTCGGCCCCCAGGTGGAGCGCCTCAACCTTCGACTCCACTTCATCCATGCCGGAGAGAAAAATAAACGGTACGTCTTCAACCTCGCTGTCCTGCCTCATCTCCCTGAGAACGTCCATGCCCGTTTTGCCGGGAATGCCCACGTCGATTATCGCCAGGTCATACCTGTCCTTCCTGATCATATCGAGGGCTTCCCGCCCGTTATCGGTTACATCCACTTCAAACCCCTCATTGGCGAGCTTGAGCTTCAGCAGGGTCAGGTAGTCGATCTCGTCATCGACGACCAGCACCTTGGCCCGCGACGTAACGCTCCGGTAGGAGAATTTCGTCTCCACCACCCGGGTAAAGATCTCCACCACCTCGGGGTCGAACTGGGTCCCCACGTTCCCGTGCAGCTCCTTGAGGGCCTCTTCATTGCTCACGGCGCTCCGGTGCGGCCTGTTCGCCGTCATTGCCGCGAAGGCATCCACCACACTCAAAATCCTGGCCCCCAGGGGGATCTCCCTCCCTTTCAGGCCCGAGGGGTAGCCGTTTCCATCGTACCGCTCGTGATGGTGCATGATGATGGGCTTGATCTTCCAGGGAAAGTTGATCGTTTCAAGGATCGCTACCCCGTTTTCGCAGTGCCCCCTGATGGAGGCAAGGTCGTTCTCCGAGAGCTCCTCTTTTTCCACGAGGATCTCTTTTTTCACGCCGATCTTTCCGATGTCATGAAGGAGCGAGGCGACGATGATCTCGTCGATCATGTGTTTTTCCAGCTCCATCGCTTCCGCGACCGATTTCGCATACTCCATGGTTACGTGGGAGTTCCCGCTGAAGAAGGGGTCGTTTACCTCCAGGAGCCCGATGAGAATGTCCATGGTGTCTATCAGGCACGTTTTCAGCTCGTCGTCCGTCACGGGGAGGGAAACGGGGGTCTTTTCCTCGAGGGAATACCTGATGAGCTCGACGAGCTCCCGCTGGTCGACGATGTAGTCCGACGCGCCGAAGCGCAGCACATCATCGGAGCTCGTGATCACCGAAAAATTGTTGACAACGATGACCCTCGTTTTCCGTGAAATCCGCTTAATCCTCTTTTTCAGCTCGACGCCGGAATAATCTTTCAGGTAGGACTCGGTGAGGACGAGATCGACGGCGGAGTTCATCACGATCTTTATGGCCTCCTTGCCCGTGGGCGCAATGGAGGGAAGATAGCCGGCACTCTCCATGATCGAAGCGAGGGTATCCCTGATCGGACCATTTCCGTTGACGATGAGAACCTTCTTTTTCAGCGCCTTATCCATTTTCCTTCTCGACACACACGCTGTCTATGAATGCACGCGCATCCCTCTCGCTTCCTATCGTGCCGGCCAGCACCTCTGCCATCAGCTTCCTCAAGGTTTCTTTCGGATTTTTCACCCTCTTTATTAAGCCGGGGAAAATAAATTTCCCGGACACAAACGGCAATTCTCTCCTTTCGATGAGATCTCTGTTTTCAAGGTAGCATTGTACCGTTTTTTCTATTGCATTTCTCCTGTTTCCGAAAACACCTGCCCCGTCGGCAAACAGGATGACGTGGGGCAGGTATGCGCCGGCATCAACGATCGCTTCCGGCCTGATCGGCGATGCCCCCCGCGAGGGGAAGAGCCCCCCCTCCATCACTTGCGTTACCCGGGACAGCACCTCTCTCTCCCTCCGGGAGAGGCGAAAAAGGTTAAAGAGCAGCAGGGGGAGGGGTCTTTCCCGCTCCCCGGAGAAAAGGGAGAGGAGAATGAGAACGTCTATGCCCCGCCTGCCTCCCGACAGCTCCCGGAAGTAGATTTCCCGCACCCCTTCGTACGTCTTTTCCATCACCCCCCGAAGGAGGCGAAGAACCCTTTCTGCCGCGGGTTCCACCGCAACGTCGATGCCCGTGAAGGCAGATATCAGCCCGATTAACTCCCTGTATTTAAACGCCTTTTCGAAGTAATCGCCCCGAAAGGCGGCGAATATCTCATCCCGGGCCCTTTCCCCCTTCACACTCCGGACACAGGAAGCATGCCGCTCCGCCATCTTCCTGGTGTCGTCATCGACGGAAAAACCGAAGGCCGAGGCGAACCGGTAAACCCTGAAAAACCGCACGGGGTCACTTTTGAGGTTTTCCCCGGAAACAGCCCTCACGACCTTTCTTTGCAAATCCTCCGTCCCCCGCAAGGGGTCGATGACTTCCCGCGCATCGAACCCTGCTTCGCAATACCGGCCGAACGGATAGGCCATGGCGTTTATGGTGATATCCCTCTCGAAGAGGTCCCGGTGGATGTCGCCTCCCCGCAACGCGCTGAAGTCAAAGACCCCCTCGTCGTTTACCACCCGCACCGTCCCGAACCGCTCGCCGACGGGTACCATGGTGCCCCCGGTTGCCCCCGCGAAATCCTCGCCCAGCTTCCGCGGCTCGATCTCTCCGGAAATGTCGAAATCCGTCAAATCCCTTCCCAGGAGCAGGTCCCTTACCGTTCCCCCGACCAGGAACAGGGCCTCCCCCCCTTTCGTGAGCTCCACCACCCTGTCGAGGGATCTTCTGTATGGCTTTGCCGCCGTCATGATCAGAATGACTGGTCGAACTTGAAGTAAAAGAGGGTGCTGTTGTCCTTGAAACGGTCCAGCTCCCGGGCAAGCTCGAAATTCACTTTCACCTCGGCGATGCCGAGAAAATTCCCGATGAAAAAGAATCCCACCCCCGATGAGGCCCGGAAACCCTTCCTCTTTTCCCGGGCCCTTGCGGGAAACTTGCCGATCCCCCCGTCGAGAAAAAGGTTCACCGCGAACCCATGAACGGAAAAGAGCCCCCAGGGAAGCCCTGCGTCGAGGTCGTTCGTCACAAGGTGCCTGAGCTCAACCGTGCCGATCACGAAGTTTTCCACTTCCGCGTCATCGCTCTTTATCCCCCGAATACGGCTCTTCCCGCCCAGGTCGAGAAGCCGCACATCCGGAACGTCACCCCACACGACACCGGAATCCAGTTTGAGGGCCAGGGTGTCCTTCAGGTCGATCTGAAAATACTTTACCACCCTGGTCAGGAGGGTGTAAAACTGGTTCTTTCCGCCACGCCCGAAAAAACCCGGGATAAAGCTCACCACTCCCCGAATATCCCTCACCGGGAAAAACGGGAAGGTGGGGGTGGAGTAATCGAGGGAAAAAAACCCCTCGACGAAGTTTTCCTCCGAGGGTATCAGGGTCCTTTCATGGGTGTAGCGTATCCCTCCCACCCAGAAAAGCCCCCCCTGCCGCCTCAACTTGATCGCCCGCCGGTAGATGAACTCAGTCGAAGAGGAGTCATCGCTCGTGGAGAGCCGCAGAAAGTACGCGTTAATCGGGTCGTATGCACGCTTGAAGTAGAACAGTACGGAGCCTTGGAAATCCTTCGTGTTGAAATCATAGCTGAATCTCGTTGATTGGAGGACGAAGCGAAGCGGCCTCTTCACGTAGTTGTTCGAGCGGTCGGTGTCCTCCATGACGAGATCGGGGTCGACGGCCACGTTCTTAACCTCCACGCCCGGCGCGGATTCCACGGTAAGTGATGCCTCCCTCTGCTCCGTGTCCCAGACGAGGTTTTTTTCCGTCCCGTCGGAGAGCGAGACGAGCACCTTTACGCCCTCCCGCGGAGCATCTTCCCGCGGGTTGGCCAGCTTGATCTCATGGGACCCGTCTCTGGCCTCAACCGATACCAGCCGGTAGTCGCTCCTGGGGTCGGCGACCAGAAGCGAGAGGAAATCGTCTTTCAGGCCAGCCTCCGAGAGGACTTCGAGGAGGTCAGCCCCCGCAAGGTATCGCGTGAGAACATAACGGGCATCGATCGTCTCGTAGGACCTCATGACCCGGTAGATCGAATCGCCCGTCACCCGCCGGTACTCGGCAGTCGGGAAGTCTTCCCCGGGAAAACCAAAGCGGTAAACCGTCCTGATGTATGAGCGGGAAAAGGGCATCTCCCTGTCGTAGTAGATGCTGTCGAACTGCGGGATGAACCTGAAGGGCTTGACCATGTTTCTCAGGCTCCTCAGCCTCAGTTCGGTAAACTCCCTGAACTCGTCTTTCAGTATCTCCCCGACAAACTCGGCATAGACTCTCGAAATGAAGCCCTTCCCCCCATCCCGTGACGATGCGAGATAGCTGAAGACAGCCTCTATCAGCGATTCCTGATGCTGGGATTGAAACAGGTAGAGGGAGTCGAATATCCTGTCCGATACGACCACCCCGTAGGTGGTAAAAAAGGAGACCCGCTTCCTGAGGGGCGCTTCGACGACGAGGAGCCCTTCGAGGTCATCTAACAGGTCGGGATGCCGCTGTTTGAGAAAGAGGGACACCTGGTCGATCGTTTCCTCAATTTTTTGCTCCTGCCTTCCCGACATCTTTTCCCGGAACAGGGTTGCATTCACCCCCCCCGTGCCGAGGGAGACCTCCCGGAAGTCGGCGAGAAAAAGGCCCACCTCCTTCATCCCGGGCAGAGCGGCAACGACGCCAACCGATCCATCTCCCGTGACGTACCCACTGCGGTGGGGGATGAGGAGAACCTTCTTCCCCCCCTCTTTCACCCGCACCGCGAAGGAGACCTCCCCGTTCTGAAGACTGAGCTCCGGTCTCCCATTCCTGCGGGAAACGGGAAGCGGGTAGAAGGCGCCGTTCAGGTACAGGCCCTTTCGCACCGCGGAAAAACAGGAAAAGTGGTTGGGGATAAGCAGCTCGTAGCGAAGCGTCACGGTGTTTCTCTCACCGGGGGCGAGGGGAAGGCCGAAAACAAGGGACATATACGGTCCTTGCTCTCTTTCGAAGCCAACCTCCCTGCCATCTCCCGCTTCGGCGGCGGTCATGGTGAAGCTGCCGGGACGGATGCTCCTGCCATCGACAACGTCTTCGAAGTTGTCCTTGAGAAAGCCGGCGTTAAACATCTCGGGGTAGAGAAAAAACTGCTGCCTCCCGAGCGGGACGGGCCGGTCGTTTTCTATCTCCACGGTGAAGGTGGCGCGGATGGAACCGGAAGAGGGAGAGAGATCGAGCACGAGGGACCGGGCCGTGACGAAAGCCGGCGCACTCTTTGCGGGAAGGAGCGCGAGGAAAAGGACAAGGGGGCCGGCGAAAAGGAAGCCCCCTCCCTCTCTGCCGGAAAACTTCCTGAACCTACCCATCAACCCGTATGTCCTGGCCGGTCATCTCGCCGGGAACGGGCAGCCCGAGTAATTTCAGTATGGTCGGCGCGATGTCCTCGAGGGCCCTGTTTTCCTTGAGCCTTCCCCGAAAGTGCGGATCGACGACGATGAACGGGACGGGGTTGATGGTGTGCGCCGTGTGGGGTTGCCCCGTCTCGGGGTCCACCATGATCTCGACGTTTCCATGGTCTGAGGTGACCAGGGCAACACCCCCTGCGTCCAGGACGAGCTTTACCACCTTGCCGAGGTTTGCATCGACCGCCTCGACCGCCGCCACCGCCGCCTCGATTATCCCCGTGTGCCCCACCATGTCGGGATTTGCGAAGTTCAGCACCATCACGTCGAAGGCGCCCTTTCTTATCTCTGAAACGGCACGGTCGGCAACCTCGTAGGCGCTCATCTCGGGTTTCAGGTCGTAGGTGGGTACGGATGGGGAAGGTATGAGTATCCTGGTTTCACCATCGAAGACCTCCTCCTCTCCGCCGTTGAAAAAGTAGGTAACGTGGGCATACTTCTCCGTTTCCGCGATCCTGAGATTCCGAATCCCCTCTCTCGTGAAAACCTCCCCGAGGGAATTTTTCATCGTTTTCGGGGAAAAGGCAACGGGGAGGCGAAAGGTCTCGTCGTAGAGCGTCATGCAGACGTAGGTTGGCTCGAGAAACCCTCCCCGGTCGAACTTTTCAAACGCGGGCAGGGCAAGGGCCCGCGTCAGCTGCCGGGCCCTGTCGGCCCGGAAGTTGAAAAACACGATGCCGTCGCCGTGCTCGATCGGGCCGACGGGAACGCCGTCTTTTACGATGACCACCGGTTCGACGAACTCGTCGGTTACCCCCTTTTCATAGGACCTCTTGACGGCCTCAACGGGGTCTTCCTGCGCGATGCCCTCACCGAAGACGAGTGCCCGGTAAGCCCTCTCCGTTCTCTCCCACCGGTTGTCCCGGTCCATCCCGTAGTACCGGCCGCCCACGGTGGCGATCTTCCCCACACCGATGCGCTCCATCTCGTCCCTTAACTCGCTCAGATAACCCGCCCCGCTCTTCGGAGGCGTGTCGCGCCCGTCGAGAAGGGCGTGAACGTAAACCCTGGCGATGCCGTTTTTTTTCGCCATGGCGATGAGTGCAAGCAGGTGGGTGTCCATGCTGTGGACGCCGCCGTCCGAGACGAGCCCGATCAGGTGGAGGGGTCTTCCCCACTCCCGGGTCTTTCTCATCGCGTCGAGAAGGACCTGGTTCTCAAAGAACTCTCCTCCTTCGACGGCCTTGTTGATCCTCACGAAATCCTGGTAAACGACGCGGCCCGCGCCGATGTTCAGATGGCCCACCTCCGAGTTCCCCATCTGTCCGTTGGGCAGCCCCACCCTCTCCTGGGAAGCATAAATGATCGTGCCGGGATAGCGTGATGCGATGTGGTCGAAAAAGGGGGTGTTCGCCATCGCCACGGCATTGTACTCTTTTTCTTCCCGGTGTCCCCATCCATCGAGGATCACGAGGGCAACGAACCTTCTCCTGTCCATACTTGCCTGCTCCGCACCCTATTTCTTGACGGCGATATTATAAAAAACGCTCCATCCGGGATACCGGGCAAATCCCTCGAGTTCCTCTTCTATCCGCAGGAGCTGATTGTACTTGCACACCCTGTCCGTCCTGCAGGCCGAGCCCGTCTTGATCTGACCGGTTCCGAGGGCGACGACGAAATCGGCGATCGTCGTGTCTTCCGTCTCCCCGGAACGGTGGGAGACCACGGAAGTAAAGCCGGCACGCTTTGCCAGCTCGACGGCCTCGATCGTCTCCGTGAGCGTCCCTATCTGATTCAACTTGATGAGCACGGAGTTCGCCACCCCCTCCCTGATGCCCTTCTCGATGATCTGCGGGTTCGTCACGAAGACGTCGTCGCCGACGATCTGCATCCTGTCCCCCATGGCCCGGGTAAAGAGCTTCCACCCCTTCCAGTCGTTCTCGGCAAAGCCGTCCTCGATGGAGACGATGGGGTACTTCTTTGCGAGCCTCCCGTAGAAGCTCACCATCTCTTCCGGGCTCTTTTTCGATCCGTCGGACTTTTTGAAGACGTATTTGCCCCGGGAGAAGAACTCCGACGCCGCAGCGTCGATGGCAAGGGCGATGTCCTTGCCCGCCTTGTATCCCGCCTTCCCGATCGCCTCTACGATCACCTCGAAGGCCTCCTCGTTCGACTCGAGGTGAGGGGCGAACCCCCCCTCGTCCCCGACCGACGTGGAGTAGCCCCGGGACTTCAGCACCTTCTTCAGAGCGTGAAACGTTTCCGTACCCATCTGCAGCGCTTTTGCAAACGACGCGGCGCCGAGGGGCATGATCATGAACTCCTGGATGTCCACGTTGTTGTCGGCGTGGGCGCCACCGTTGACTATGTTCATCATCGGCACGGGAAGGGTGCAGGAATGGACCCCGCCGATGTACTGGTAGAGCGGCAATCCTGTGTACTGGGCAGCGGCTTTTGCCGCGGCGAGAGAAAACCCGAGGATCGCATTCGCACCGAGCTTCGACTTGTTCGGGGTCCCGTCGAGGGCCAGGAGGAAATTGTCGATGAAGACCTGCTCCGTCGCATCGAGGCCGATCATTTTCGGGGCGATCACGGCATTTACGTTTTTCACCGCCTTTTCAACGCTTTTCCCCAGGTATTTCCGAGGATTGCCGTCTCTTAGCTCAACTGCTTCCCGGGTTCCCGTCGAGGCACCCGAGGGAACCGCCGCCCTGCCCACTGCGCCCGATTCGAGCGTCACTTCCACCTCGATGGTGGGGTTGCCCCGTGAATCGAGAATCTGCCTGGCAAATACGTCAACGATTATGCTCATGACAAACCTCCTCCTTCGCTTAACTGTGAATATCAGGACTCCATATTATATGCAGATTTATGCAGGCCATAAAAGGCATCTTTCGCGATTTCAAAAAAGCGGACAGGCCGCTTCACGGTCAACCGCGAAAAAAAAAGCCCCGGGAAAAACTTCCCGGGGCGGGATCTTGCCGGGGGGATAGGCTTATTTCTTCCCGCTTACAGCGTCTTTGAGCCCCTTCCCGGGAGAAAACTTGGGAACCTTCGTCGCTTTGATTCTTATTGCCGCGCCGGTCTGAGGGTTGCGACCCTTCCTCGCTTTCCTCTTGGATACGGAAAACGTGCCAAATCCCGTGAGGGTGATCTTGTCCCCTTTCTTAAGAGCCATCGTTACGTTTTTGATAGCCGAGTTCAGAACCTTTTCTGCAGCCGCTTTGCTGACTTTCGTTTCACCTGCAATCTTTGCAACGAGTTCAGCCTTCGTCATATTCTCCCCCTCCTTTATTTAGGTAATGGAATGGTGAAAAAACAAATTTATCGCTTGTCGATAATAGATATATACGAATATCCTTATTTGTCAAGGTTTTTTCCCGGAAACAGCTCCACGCTTTCCCCGCAGACAGCTAGAGGCGGCGCCCGGGAAACCGCATCCGCCATTTCGGCAGGAAAAGGCCAAGGAGCAGTGCACCCGCCACGAATCCCCCGATGTGGGCCCAGAACGCGATCCCACCCGAAAAGGGGTTCTGGTTACCAAGCTGGGCGGTGCCCCCGGCAAGCTGCATTAAAAACCAGAAGCCGAGGAAGAAATATGCGGGAATCTCGACCATGGTGAAAACAACGAAGAGTGGAAGGAGGGTCACGACGCGGGCCCGGGGATAGAGGAGAAGGTAGGCCCCGAGAACGCCCGCAACGGCCCCGGAAGCGCCGATATTGGGAACCATCGACGAGGTGTTGATCATGATCTGGGTCAGAAAGGATAAGAAGCCGCAGGTAAGGTAGAACGCCAGGTACTTCCCGTGCCCGAGGGCATCCTCCACGTTGTCGCCGAAGATGTAAAGGTAGAGCATGTTGCTCAGGATGTGGAGCCACCCGCCATGGAGAAACATGGCGGACAGGGGCGTGAGCAGTTCCCTTAAGGAAGAACTCCAGTTGTCCACGAACCGGAATGGAATGACGCCAAAATTGGTGATGATGTCATGCTGTGCGCCCCCGGCGAAAACCTCTATGAGAAAAAAAAAGGCATTCAGGCCGATGATTGCGTAATTGACAACCGGTTTCCTCTCAGATGGTATCGTGTCTCTGAGGGGTATTATTTTTCACTCCTCCCTTCCGCCGCAATTGTGCTTTAATAATCAGTAAAAATGGAAGCATATCGCATATCGGGCCGATTTCCAACATGAACAATAAGAAAAGGTTGAACACCTACATAATAGCATCGATGTTTCTCCATGTTACATCGATTCTGTTTCTCATGACAATAAAAACGGAGCCCCTGAAGGAGCCGAGGGTCGCCTTCGTCGAGCTCATCGACATCCCGAGGGCCACAGAGATAGAGAAAGCGCTCCCCGGGCTCATCGACAGCAAGAAATTCAAAAAAACCAAGCCCGCCGAGGAAAAAACACCCCAACAGAAGCCCCTTCCGCCGTTCAAGGACCGGGTCCTGGAGGGGAAAGTGCCCGACCTCCCCGTCAACCCCGACCTGCCTCCCGAGAAGGTGATGCCGAAAGTTGCAACCCAGACAAAAAGCGAGGAGGCGGAAAAAGGCAAACAGGGACAAGAGGCCTCAAACAGGCAGGAGGAAAAGAGCAAGATCGCAGACAGTGAGGGAAAGGGTGCTGATGAAAGAGGAAAGGTCCCCCGGGTAAAGGACCTGACACCGACGCTGGGCAAGATGGTCCTGGCGGCAAGAGAGAGGAATACGAAAGGAGAGGGGAAGGGGGAAGGGGAAAATATCGGCACGAAATCAGAGGCGAAGCAGCAGGGCGAGTTTTCGGAAGTCGCGCGGGCAGGAACGGTTTTGACACCCCTCGACAATCCCTCTATCCAGTACATCTCCTACTTTGCCAGCATAAAGAGAAAAATCGAGCTCGTCTGGCAATACCCCTTCGATGCCATTCAGAGAGGGATCCAGGGCGACCTCATTCTCGACTTCTCCATCAACCGGGGCGGGGACCTGAAGAACATCAAACTCGTGAGGAGCTCCGGGTTCGCCATTCTGGACGAAGAGGCTATCGAGTCGATCAGAAAAGCCGCCCCCTTCTCCCCCATACCGAAACAGTACCGGATAGATGAACTGAACATACGGGCAAATTTCATCTACGAAATGCACTATCTGAAAATCAAGTAACGGGGGGGAGCGGGTAGGTGAAGTGTGCCGAGAACTCCCGGTACTCCCCGGGACTCAGGAGCCTCTCCCGCGGGACGTGGGTGGTTTCCACCCTTATCAGCCATCCCCTGCCGTAGGGGTCGGTGTTGATGATCCCGGGCCTGTCGATGACCTCCGCGTTGGCCTCGAGAAGCATACCGGAGAGGGGAGAGGTAAACTCGTACACCGTTTTTCCGGACTCGATGAGGAAGAGGGTTTCCCCCTCGGCAATGAGCTCCCCCTCGGGAGGCCGTTCAACGAAAATGATCTCCTCCATCTGCCGCTGAAAGAAGTCGGTCACCCCGACGGCGACCAGCCCATGGTCCCCGGGAAAGACCCACTGGTGTTCCCGTGTATAGAGGAGATGTTCCGGAACCTGCATGAGACACGCTACTTTTCGTTGAGCCGCGCCGCCTGGAGCGTGTTGGCCAAAAGCATGGTTATGGTCATCGGGCCAACGCCCCCGGGTACGGGCGTTATTTTCGAAACGAGGGGCGCAACCTCGTCAAAAAGGACGTCGCCCACCACCTTTCCATCGGGCAACCTGTTCACTCCAACGTCGATGACGACGGCACCCTCTTTCACCATGTCTCTTCCCACCATCTGAGCCCTCCCGATCGCCGCGACGAGGATGTCTCCCTCACGGGCAACCGCCGGCAGATCCACCGTTCTCGAATGGCAGATGGTTACCGTGGCGTGCTTTCGAAGGAGCAGCAGGGCAAGGGGTTTGCCAACGATATTGCTCCTCCCGATGATTACGGCCCTTTTTCCCTTTATCTCGACCTCCTCGTGCTCGAGCATCTTCACTATCCCGTGGGGAGTGCAGGGGTAAAAGGTTTCGTGCCCGATCATGAGCTTTCCCACGTTCACGGGGTGGAACCCGTCCACATCCTTGTGGGGGGCGACTCTCTCCAGAACCAGCCCCTCGTCGATGTGGGGAGGAAGGGGAAGCTGCACGAGGATACCATCTACCGTGCCGTCCTCGTTCAGGCTGTCGATGAGGTCAAGGAGGCGCTCCTGGCCGGTTTCGGCCTCGAGGGTGTGCTGCACCGACCCTATTCCCGCCGCCTCGCAGGCCTTTCCCTTCATGCGCACGTATATGGAAGAAGCGGGATCCTCTCCCAGAAGGATGACGGCGAGACAGGGGTTCCTGCCAAAACGCTCTTTGAACCTGGCGGTCTCTTCGGTAATGCCTTCGCGAAGCTTCGCCGAAATCGCCTTCCCGTCTATTATCTTGCTCTCCAACCGCTTTCCCCTACTCTGCAGGCGCAACGGCGTCTTTCTTCTTCGTTTCCTTCGATCCCTCTTCGCCCGTGTCGCCTCTGGTCTCGTTTGCCGCACCGGGAAGGTCTCCTGTCCCGGCACCGTCACTTCCGTTGTTGCCCTGGTTCAACGGGGCTCTTTTTTTGCCCGCGTCCTTCGCGCCGTAATCGGTGGCGTACCACCCCGACCCCTTGAGTATGAATGTCGTGTTGGATATCTGTCTCTTGAGCTTTCCTCCGCACCGTTCACACGTGGTGGGCTGCGAGTCGCTGATCTTCAGCATCACCTCGGTCAGTTCGCCACACTTTTTACAGCAGTACTCGTATATCGGCATTCCTTCACCTCCAAAAATGCACCACCGCACAATAGTACCAGCATATCGGGATGAAGAAGAGGCGAAGCAGCCAATCCCGGCCACCCCGCCTCTTCCGTCCGTTCTGGCAATATCAGTACATGCCTCCCATTCCTCCCATACCGCCCGGAGGCATGGGGGCTTCCATACCCTTCTTCTCTTCCGGCTTGTCTGCCACCATGCACTCCGTCGTCAGCATGAGCCCGGCGATGGACGAAGCATTCTGAAGGGCAGACCGCGCCACCTTCGTGGGATCGAGGATCCCGGCTTTCATCATGTCTTCGAACTCGTCGGTAGCGGCATTGAAGCCCACGTTCCCCTTCATATTGACGATCTTATCCACGACAACGGCGCCGTCCTTTCCTGCATTCGCCGCGATCTGCGCCGCTGGCTCCAGCAGGGCTTTTTTCACGACGCTGGCACCGGCTTTCTGCTCGCTGGAAAGATCCATGTCGTCGATCACGTCTGCGGCCCTGATGAGGGCAACGCCGCCACCGGGCAGAATGCCCTCTTCAACGGCAGCCCGCGTCGCGTTCAGTGCATCCTCGACGCGCGCCTTCTTCTCTTTCATCTCCGTTTCCGTGGCCGCTCCCACGTTGATCACGGCAACACCCCCCACGAGCTTTGCGAGCCGCTCCTGGAGTTTCTCCCGGTCGTAATCCGAGGTCGTCTCATCGATCTGGGTCCGTATCTGCTTCACCCTTCCCTCGATGTCGGACTTTTTCCCCGCGCCATCGATCACCGTGGTGTTGTCCTTGTCGATCACGACCCTCTTCGCGCGCCCGAGGTCGTCCGCCTTGACCGCTTCGAGCTTTATCCCCATCTCCTCGGAAATGGATTTCCCTCCGGTGAGGATCGCGATGTCCTCGAGCATTGCCTTCCTGCGGTCACCAAAACCGGGGGCCTTCACGGCAGAGCAGGTGAGGGTCCCCCTGAGCTTGTTGACCACCAGCGTGGCAAGGGCCTCGCCCTCCACGTCCTCTGAGATGATGAGAAGGGGTTTGTTCATCCGCGCAATCTGCTCGAGGAGGGGCAGAAGATCCTTCATGTTGCTCACCTTCTTCTCGTGGATGAGAATGTAGGGGTCCTCGAGGACAACCTCCATCCTCTCGGCATCGGTCACGAAATAGGGTGAGAGATAGCCGCGGTCAAACTGCATGCCCTCGACGATTTCAAGGGTCGTTTCCATACCCTTTGCCTCCTCGACGGTTATGACTCCCTCTTTGCCGACCTTCGCCATGGCCTCGGCGATGATGCCGCCGATCTCCTCATCGTTGTTCGCAGAGATCGCGCCGACCTGGGCGATCTCCTTCTGGTCTTTCGTCGGTTTGCTCATGTTCTTCAGTTCACCGACCACCGCCTCGACGGCCTTGTCGATTCCCCTCTTGAGCTCCATCGGGTTGTATCCCGCGGCGACGAGCTTTATCCCCTCCTTGTAGATGGACTGGGCCAGAACGGTGGCCGTCGTGGTGCCGTCCCCCGCCACGTCGCTGGTCTTGCTCGCCACTTCGTTCACCATCTGCGCCCCCATGTTTTCGAACCTGTCCTCGAGCTCGATCTCCTTGGCCACCGTGACGCCGTCCTTGGTGATCACCGGAGAGCCGAAAGATTTCTCGAGCACCACGTTTCTCCCCCGGGGTCCGAGGGTGACCTTGACGGCATCGGCCAGGACGTTTATACCCTTGAGGATTTTGGCTCTCGCCTCCTGGTCAAATGCAAGTTGCTTCGCCATACTCTTTACCTCCTGTTCGTCGTTTTTATTTCGTCCGTTATTTTTCTACAACAGCGAGAATGTCGTCTTCCCGAAGGATCAGGTGCTCCTCCCCCTCGATCTTGATTTCCGTTCCCGCGTACTTGCTGAAAAGGACACGATCACCTACCTTCACGTCGAGGGGGACCTTGGTCCCGTTTTCCAGGATCCTGCCCTTTCCCGCTGAGATGACCTTGCCCTCCTGGGGCTTTTCCTTCGCCGAATCGGGGATGATGATGCCACCCTTGGTCATCTCCTCCTCCTCGACTCTCCTGACGATAACCCTGTCCTGAAGCGGTCGTAACTTCATACGCACCTCCTTTTTCATAATCATTTATTTTGGTTTGAGAGACGTTTTAACTGTTAGCACTCATCTCAATCGAGTGCTAATAAAAATATTTTATAGTACCTGCCGGGCCAGAAATCAAGATTTTTTTTTGGGGAAGGAAAACTATGCGGCAGGGCGAGATCGGCCTCGCGGTTCCAGGGGAGGTGGTAATGCAGGCTGTCCCCTACTTCCAGGGTTTTTTCTTCCCCACCTCCTCGTCGAAGTACTTCCTGTAGAGGACCTCCCATTCGGGAGAGCCCTCGGGAATCCTTTTTTTCAGCGATGCGATCTTCACCCGCACCGCGCCGTCGACATCCTCGTAGAATTTCAGAAAGCTTTCTATGGCCCGCCTGATCTCCCTTACACCCGTCTCCTCGTCGTAAAAATCGACCACGTCGTCATTGTAGATCCTGTTGAATACCATGTGGGCGATGTGGGATATTCTCTCTTCCGAAAGCTTCATGGCGCCCCCTCTCACAGGACCAAGCCGCGCTCCCTGGCGAGCTTGTGCTTTATCATCTTGAACAGCTTCCGCCTGTTTATGTCCTCTCCGGCCCGCTGGATATGCTCGTCGATTATCTTCTCCACCTCCTCATCGAGTGCCTGCTCCGCCCTGATATCCTTCTCGATCGCCTCGTAGATCCTCCTGCGGACCTCGCTTTCCTCGCTCTTGAGGGTGATCATCTCCCTCTTCATGAGCCTCTCATAGATGAAGTCGGCGAGCCCCTTCATCTCCTGCTCATTCAGCCGCACCGTCCCCTCCCTTCGTCCACCCTTTGAAGTCCTCACCGATCACGCCGGCTCTTCTGTACCGCTCCATCGAGACGCTGCAGGGACAATCCCTCTTTCGCCCCTTAAAAAGACGCATGGCGAAGATACAGATCCCGGGGAGCAGCTCCTTCGCTTTTTCAACCCCCGGGGCCATCTCATCGGGCAGCGTCCCCTCGAAGAGGACGCCCTCCCGGTAGGGCAGCTCCCGCACCCCCTCCGCATAATTCGTCAGGTAACAGATCGGCTGATAGCAGATCTCGAGTTCCCGGGCAAGGAACGCCTCGGGAACGAGGGTCATTCCCACCACATCGGCGCCCCACATGCGAAACATCCTTATTTCCGCCGGGGTCTCAAGCCGCGGCCCCTCGGTGCATACGTAGGTGCCACCGTGGACCACGTCTCTTCCGCTCCTCTCTGCCGCTTCTGCCAGGGCCCGTCCCATGGAGGCGCAGAACACGGGGTTCTGCCTGATGAACCCCAGGCCGGTACCCGCGAAGAAGGTGGCCTTCCTTCCTTTCGTGAAGTCGATGAGATCCGTGGGAACGAGAAAAGACCCCGGGGCCAGCCCGTCGTTTACGATGCCGGGGCCGCTCCAGGCCACCACCCGCTCGACGCCGAGCAGCTTTGCGGCGTACAGGTTCGCCCGGTAATTGACAAAGGGGGCGCTCATCTCGTATCCCCTCTCCCCGTGCCGGGAGGCGAAATAAAAGCGGAACCCCCCGTTTTCGTAGAGGCAGAAGGGGGCCGATTCCCCGAAAGGGGTCCTCACCCTCCTCCTGTCAAGGAGCCTGCCGAACTCATCTTCGGCAAACTGGTATGCGCCCGATCCTCCAATCAAGAGAAACGGCGCTCTTTTTCCGGTATTTTCCGCCATCTAGAACATTGCCCGCAAAAGGAAGTTGAAGACAAAACCGCCGACATCGGGATCCTCGAAGAATACATCGCTGAAATCGGGTTCCGCAAAAAACCAGCGAAACTCGAGGCCCAGGATGATGCCGGGAGATACCCTGAAATCCAGCCCCGTGCCAAAATGGACGCCCATTCCCGCCCCGCTGTCCGTATCGAAGCCGAAGTCGAATTCGGCGAAATAGATCCCCGCCCCACCCTCCAGGTAGGGTTCAACGAAGG